>JADGED010000269.1 GCA_016744555.1 Desulfuromonadaceae bacterium | reverse complement strand
GACAACGACGTTACAGATACCAGAATGGTACTTTTATGCAATCTTACCAATTATGGGCGTAATGATGTTTTTGCGTACCTTGGTCGTTATGGTTGAGGACTGGCGTAGCAAACAAGATGTAACGGGGGAGGCGTAACGATGGACAGTAGTTATCTGATTGTTCTCGCCATCTTAATTGGTTGCCTCGCTACCACTGTTCCCGTATTTATGGCGCTGTTTTTCACTGGAACCTTCGGTTTGGTTTATCTGTTGGAGATTGATCCGCAGATTGTTATCGAGGTTCTTTACCGCAGTATGGATAAGTTCGCACTGGTCGTAGTTATGTTTTTTGTCCTCTGTGGCAATATTATGACCACCGGCAGTATTGTCGAAAAATTGATTAAGACTGCTAACGTCTTGGTTGGTTTTCTCCCTGGCGGGTTAGCGATGGCGGGAATCCTCGCATGTGGTTTTTTTGGTGCGATTTCAGGATCTACTGTAGCAACCGTGGTTGCTATTGGTGGTTTTATGATACCAGCGTTAATTGAAAATGGTTACGACGAGCAATTTTCTGTTGGCATCATGACTACCGCACCAATCCTTGGTGTGGTTATTCCCCCTTCAATAGCAATGATTCTATACGCTATGGTCAGTAACGATCCACTTGAAGCACTATTTTTAACCGGCTTTGTCCCCGGTTTAATGATTATGTTGGCAATGAGTATTTATGCCTATTTTGTCTGCAAGAAAAAGCGGCTGAAGACTGTAAAGCGACCCAGTGGTAAAGAGGCATTAGCCGTTATCCGTGAGAGTATTTGGGCGCTGTTTTTACCAGTTCTTATTTTTGGCGGAATCTATTCAGGCATGTTTACTGCCAATGAGGCTGCAGTAGTGGCGTGCTTTTACGCTTTCTTTGTTGAGATATGCATTCATAAAGATATGAAGTTTTTGGATATAAAGCGCGTAGTGGTTTCTTCGGCAGTAACTTCTGCCACGCTACTTATTATAGTTGCTGGCGCATCGGTGTTTGGTGAATACCTAACCTTTGAACAAATTCCCAATAAAATTGCTACCGCTGTGGTTAGCAGTATTTCATCGCCATGGGTATTTCTCCTCGCGGTAAATGTGCTGTTGTTGGTAATTGGCATGTTCATGGATATTATTTCGGCGACCTTAATTCTAACCCCAATCTTTTTGCCGTTGCTGAGTAAGTTTGGCATTAATACCATGCACTTTGGTCTATTAATGACGATAAATCTTGGTATTGGTTATTGTACTCCGCCGCTAGGGGTTAGTTTGTATATCTCTGGAGCTACAGTTAATCGCGATTTGGTTTATGTGTCTAAGGCTGTCATGCCGTTTTTATTGATTCAAATTGCAATTCTAATGGTTTTAACTTTTTTCCCAGATTTGGTCTTGTTTTTGCCGCGCTGGGTGTATGGTTAATCTTTGTTCTAAGCCAAGCATTGCAAGTAATAGCGCAATAACTCTACAGGTTGGTTTTGTTTATGCTGGAGGCACCAATGTCGGATAGTTTTCGGGTCGAAAAAAGGGAAGAGCCGGTTAGTTTGTTTATGGCAGATGGGGTCGTCCTTGAGGGTCGCGTTCATCTCTCTCAGTATGCAATGCATCATACTGGTGAACAAACTGTGCTTGATTTGCTGATGGAAAAAAACCCGTTTTTGCCTATGCACAGTAGTACCAGCGGCGAGTTTCATTTGGTGCAAAAGATGTTGATTAGTCATTTGCGTTGCGAAATTCATTTATCCAATGAGTTTAGTTATACCGAGAGGGAAGTTAAAATTTGCTTTCCCGGTAATGACACATTGACAGGCTCACTTAGAATGGACGTTCCTGAGCATGGTGCACGGCTAACGGATTATATCAATGGTGGTAACGATTTTTTCCCCTTGTTCTCGGGGGAAATATCTTATTTGGTAAACCGCAATTTAATCCGTGATATTGTTTTATTGGGTGGCTCTAGGTAGGTTTACTTATCATTAAATTGAAAAAAAGCCAGTCCTTAACCTACTAAGGACTGGTTTTTTTTATCGCCGGTAAGTCTAAAGTATTGCGGTAAAATCAGTTGATTTAGTCTAGCATGGCTGTCATTTGTTGTTTGTCACGTTTCATTACAAATAGGTAGCTCTCTTTTAACTTTTTAGTGAAAAACGTTCCGATCCACAGTGGACTCCAAACCACGCCAGCCACTAACCAGCGTTTCATCGCACCACAGTCAGTCTTGTCAGCTTTAATGGCGAGGTCAACTGATTCATAGCCTTGCCTTGATACCTGGACATGATGCTGATTGCCGATGCCAAGGTTGTAGTCGTACTGCAGCGGGGTGGTGCCAATTTCTTTGCCATCAATGGTGACAATGGCTCCAGGGGGGTCAGACTGTATCATTGCCTGATGAGGGGCACAGGCACTAAGAAAAACAATCAGGACTAGAAGGGTTAACAGTTTACTTTTCATTTGGGTGCTCCTTTGCTTGTTGCTAAACCG
>JADGED010000268.1 GCA_016744555.1 Desulfuromonadaceae bacterium | reverse complement strand
CTATATAACTGTTATATAGATTGTTTATCATTTATAGTAATATTTTATTAAATTATAGGATATCATCAAAATTATTTTCTAGTGCGGTATCAAGAGTTTCACTGTCAAGATTGATAGAGCCATCTTTCTGCGTCGAAATACCTAATTGTGACAAGCTGCTCAAAGAACCACTATTATCAATCACCGTGGATAGTAGTGATTGCATCTGCCGCTTAACCGAATAAACGGTACTATCTCCACGCAACAAATTGCTTAGCACTTCCTCTTCACCAGCCTCTACTTCCTCATCAGTTGTAGCGCTAGCACCAAACTCATCATAGCCAGCCGAGATCCAATCCATTATCTCGTTATAACTATCAACAAAGGTGGTGATCTTCTCTTTCAAAGCCTCGGTATCTGGTGCAACGGTCATCTGCGAAGTTTCGTAAACCGGCGGATTATCCCAATTAAAGGAATCGACGCCATCTTCCGGAGTTCCTGCTGAAATCTGCGTGTTAGTCTCATTTAGGGTAAGTGTCACCCCACTGATCACCCCCGTTAGAGTATTACTATCACTAACCACTTCAATACCGTCCACGTAAGCAATTGCTTGTTGGGCAACACGTACCTGACTTAGGTCAAAAGAGATTTCGGTAGCTTCACTATCAGCCAAATCAAATTCGGGAGTAAAACTGGTTGTTGCATCTTGACCGGTGAGCACCAAACGATAGGGGGTATCCTCGCCACCATCATTGATAATACTAGCCCTCACACCAGTATCGCCAGATATCGCATTGATCTCTTCTGCCATCCCGATTAGTGAATTATTACTGTCATCAATAGTGATAACTTCGTCACCTAAAGTTATGGTGCCGCTACCAAATAAGCTGTCACTCTGCGATGCAACCCCAGCACTTACACTTTTTTGTACCTGCGCCAATTGTGCAACAGCAATATCGTAGCTGCCAGTTCCAGCACCGCTACTAACAGCGCTAAAAGCAGCATCACTCGAAACTTCAATAGAGCTGGTTCGTACTTCGCTGGTAATATTTAAATCACCGGCGGCGCTGCGCAAATCCTCAAGTCGTGATTTAAGCTGACCATATGCCTGCAACTTAAGCGACTCAGAACTTTTTTTCGCTTCCAATCGATCCAAAGGGAGACGTTCAATTTCCATCAATTGGGTCACTATGTCATCAGTAGGCAAACCTGTAGCTAATCCGCCGAATGTAATCGTCGACATAATCAATAACCTCTCTACTCTAAGGGACCGACAGAAGTATAAATCGTTTTAAATCAGCTACTTACTCTACAATATTTTAAGAGTAAGAAGTCGATCCGTTAACCTTCTGTGTTTACAATATTTCCACGTAAACTGGTCAAAGCGTCTTGCAAATCTAAAAGTTCTTCGGTTGGAACTTGACGAATTACTTCGTCATTTTGCCGGTCGACAATTTGTACAACCAAACTACCGCTACGCTCATCATTTTCAAAGCGGACACTGTAAAGGCCATCTTCGGTCAGGGACTTAATCTGCTGGAGCAGCTCTTCAGGTTGCACCTCTTGCGCATCAACCTGCTCACTTTGCACCGGATCGGCAGCTTTTTTACTAGCCTTTGTCGCCTGTTCTGCACCCTTGCTCAGCTGTGATTGTCCCGCATTTGGGATACTAATCGCTTCAATATTCATAATTTCCTCCCCCTGTTAATTTACATACAAACTTCAGGGAAAAATGGGGGCCAGCCTAGCTGGCCCCCAAAGTGTTCAGCGGTTAATATTAACCGAGAAGTGAAAGTGCTAGTTGTGGAGCCTGGTTAGCTTGCGCCAGGATCGAAACACCAGCTTGCTGCAGAATATTGTTCTTGGTCATCGCTGAAGTTTCCATAGCGATATCTGCATCAAGAATCCGGCTACGTGCAGCACTTAGGTTCTCTGAAACATTACTTAAGTTAGCAATTGTTGATTCGAAACGGTTCTGAACCGCACCCAAATCACCACGAATCGTGTCGATTTGAGCAAGAGCAGCATCAACACTGCTAATTGCAGTATCAGCACCGGCACGATCAGAGATATCAACGAGGTCGATAGTGGTAGTAGCATTACCAGCATCACTTAAACCAGCAGCAGCCATAGCACCATCAACAACCTCTTCTATTTCAAGAGCAGTAGAGCCATCGAAAGCAACCTGGCCAACATGAGTAACTGTTGAGCCATCACCAGCTACAGCGTCAGCAAAACCAGCACCAACATTTGTTCCAGTTGTATCTTCCTGTAAAGTGAAATCGGTACCGTCAGTCTTACCTATAACGACATTGTTATCATCGCCTAAAGTCGCAGTAAAAGCACCCTGACCATCAACAGCCGCAACAACGTCACTGGCATTAACAACACCATCTGCACCAGCAGCAACACTAACGTCAGCACCATCAACTGACAAAGTATAAGTGCCGGCAGCAACAGCAGCATCAGTCTGAGCGACACCTGCATTAACGTCACCGCCAGTACCATCCATCTCTGCCACAGGGCCAGCAG
>JADGED010000267.1 GCA_016744555.1 Desulfuromonadaceae bacterium | reverse complement strand
CCCTCTCCCTAAGGGAGAGGGTTGGGGTGAGGGGGCATTTCTTAGGGGCATCCCCTCATCCGGCCTTCGGCCACCTTCTCCCTTATGGAGAAGGAATTAAACTAATTAGTCAAGACGCCGCAAAATGCGTCTATTACCAACCAAGCCATTCTGGTCGGCGTGGTACCTCTACTGTCGCTTGCTTGTCCATTTTCACATCGCCATCATTAAACATGGCTTTGTAAACTGAAACCAAAGTGGTGCCACGGTGATCTTCGTTGGTCCACGTTGATGGCAAACAAACACCTTCAAGGCCGGCTGGAACATAAGCAGTCATGCTTTCCATTGCTTGTTTGATCCCGGTACCATTGAGCTCACCTTTTTTATCGGCCATTTTCATGGCATCAACCATAAACATGGTTGAACAAACACCGCGGACATAATGGAGTCCACGGTACTGATCGGCGCTTTTGGCAGAAGTAGCTGAGATCGCCTTCATGGTTGCGTTGTCGCTAGCACCAGCGTTCCAAGGTGTACCAGCAACGACCCAAGCAACACCGTCACCAGCAGCTTGAGTAGCATTGATACCGTTTTCATCCCACCCCCAGATATTCGCTAAAAATTGCGCCTCAACACCAACTGTTGTGCATGACTTTACTAGCGAGATATTAGAACCAGAGGTATTGCCAAGAAATGCGTAGTTAGCACCGGAATCTTTCAATGATAAACACTGTGCTTTACTATCAGCTGGTTTCATCGAATAAACAATTTTCGGCAAGATCTCAAACCCAAGCTCTTCAGCATAAGCACGACAAGCATCCTTTGGAGCATTTGGATATGGGTGGTTATCGCCCATGTGGGTGAATTTTGGCTTACCTTCGCTACCTTTAGCCTTCCAATCGTCCATTGCCCATTGGACTAAGCCACGGCAACCATCGGAGTAAGATGGTCCGTAGAAGAAGTTATAAGGGGCCTTACTTTTTGTCCGATCAGACTTGCCAGTGGGATCCGTCAAGTGACCAGAGTACGAAGCCGAAACATAAGTAACCTTATCGCGAGCGATAAATCTGACTAGTGCCTCGGTATCAGCAGTTCCCCAACCCTGAATAACCACCGGCTTAAGACCACCTTTCCATTTTTTATAAGTCGCAACGGCACGGTCAGCACGGTAAGAGTAATCGACAGTCTCAAATTTAATCTGCTTACCGTTGATGCCGCCATTCGTATTTACATAGTTAAGAGCATCTCTAACTCCGGGGCCATAATGGGCGCCGACACCAGCAGTAGGCCCAGTATAATCGGTTAGGTGACCAACAGAAACGGTCTCTTCCCCCCAAGCAGTACCAATTGACAATGCACCTAATATTAATAATATCGTTGTGTTTTTGAGCCATTGCTTCATAGTCTCTCTCCTCTGAAATATTACAATTTACCTATTTAAATCAACGGGACAATTGGCCCCAAACAAATTCATTTACCCAGGCTCAAACTCATCAATAGGAGAACGGATACAATTTCCAATACGCTTTAATCCGCTTCCAACAGTGGGCTAACCCTTCGGGCTCAAAAATCAAAAACAAGATGATAGCCAAACCAATTGCCATCTCTTTGACGTAGGCAAGGGATTGAATCAAGTCTGGCATAGAACCACTAAACTGATTCACTCCCCACTCCATCCCTTCTGGCAACAACACCATAAAAATAGTTCCGAGGATGGTGCCGTAAATAGAACCTAGACCACCAATAATAATCATCGCCAAGAACTGTATTGACAGGATAATGGTAAAGCCTTCGGCAGAAACATAGCCGAGATAGTGACCGAATAGCGCACCGCCGATACCGGCATAGAGCGATGAGAGGCCAAACGACATGACCCGATACCAAGTAAGATTAATCCCCATAATCTCTGCAGAGAGATAATGGTCACGTACTGCGATCAAAGCTCGACCATCACGGGAACGTACTAGGTTCGAGGTGAAAGTGAACATCAAAACTACATAGAACAGCACGATATAAAAATACGACTGATCGGTATCAAAAGCGAAGCCAAAAACAGTCAGATACTCCGCCATTGCGCCAGAAGAACCGCCCGTAAACCAATTTGCACGGGCAAAGAAATCTTCAAGAATAAATTGTGACGCAAGAGTTGCAATTGCCAGATAAAGACCCTTGATGCGACCAGCAGGAATTCCGGCCAGAAGCCCAACTAGCATTGTCATAAGGCCGGCAAGGGGGATGGCAAAGAAGACCGGCACTCCAAGAGAGTTGTTCAGCCACGCCGAAGCAAAGGCACCAAAACCGAAAAACGCAGAATGCCCTAACGATATTTGCCCAGTAAAACCTACTACTAAATTGAGGCCAAGGGCAGCTATGCCGTAGTAACCTATCTGAATAAGTAGGTTAAGAGCATAAGGGCTACCAAACATGGGGACGAACAATAAAAAGACAATAAGAGCCAACGCAAAGTAACGGGTTACTGGGGTGGCAAAAATGGTCATATCTGAGGCGTATGTAGTGCGGAAATCACCGCATGGACGCA
>JADGED010000266.1 GCA_016744555.1 Desulfuromonadaceae bacterium | reverse complement strand
GGGTTACTCATGACTAAGTTGCTGAAATTTCTTATCAAATATCTCCACGCTGCATTTGATGATTTTGGTTTTACTATTAGTGCATCACAAAATAGTGGCAAGCTCTCTTCTGGGGCTTCTGTTACCCTGGTATCGCCGGAGTTAGAATTGTTTGTAAGTATTGACAATGATGAAATAATTGCCAGTTTCCGCAGCTTGTTGGTAGCCCAACAGTCTAGCCGGTATTCGTTGGCTGCGGTGTTTGAACTTTTGGGGCACATTGATGAGCCTGGCATGTTTGAAGGGCACGATGCCAGAATATTGCGCAAAGAACTCCCCCGAATAATTAATTGCTTTAGTGCTATAGAGTATGCAGAAACAATTAAACGTTTGGATATAATTACAGCAGAATTATTACTGAAAAGTGATGTTGACCGAACTGACAATCCCGACCGGATCAATTGGTGGCATTAAAATAAAAGCAAATTGATCCACAAGTGATTGGAAAAATAATCTTTTTAGGCTAAATTCTCCATTCTAAGTTTGCTCGATAGTATCGAGCAGAAATAATCCATATTTAATTGCTCTTTAAGTAGGTAAAGGTAGTTTTTTCGTTTCTAATCAAGGAATGAAAAAATGTGGGTAAGTTATGGCTCTGACTGATAGCAGTGGCAGAAAAATAAACTATTTACGCTTGTCGGTGACCGACCGCTGTAATATGCGCTGCCTCTACTGTATGCCTGCCACCGGAATTACCAAGTGTGATCATGGCGAAATTTTAAACTATGAACAAATAGTTCTTCTTGCCGAAGCCGCCGTTTCGGTGGGGATTGAAAAAATACGGGTTACAGGTGGTGAACCATTAGTTCGAGCTGGTATCGTCGATTTACTTGCAATGTTGGCAAATATATCCGGCTTGCAGCAGTTGGTTTTGACCACCAATGGGGTGCGTCTGGCAACTATGGCGCAGCAGTTGAAAGATGCCGGAGTACAGCGGTTAAACATCAGTCTTGATTCGTTGCGGCCAGAAATGTTTACAACGATGACGCGGCGCAATTATCTTGCCGAGGTGCTAGCAGGAATTGATGCTGCCGAGAGAGTAGGGTTACCGTATAAAATTAATACGGTAGTGATGCGGGGTTGGAACGATAATGAAATTATCGCTTTTGCCAAGTTGAGTCAGCAGCGCAATTGTACCGTCCGTTTTATTGAGTATATGCCCACCTTAAAAAAAGAAAATTGGCAAAGCCTAGTCGTTCCAAGTGTTGAAATTATAGAAAAAATAAGTGATATTTATCCGCTCACTCCGGTTGTTGATAGTGTCCTTGCTGGTCCTGCGCAAGAGTACAATATTGCTGGATCATCAGGTGGAATAGGGGTTATTGCGCCACATTCAGATCACTTTTGTCGTAACTGTAACCGGATTCGGGTAACCTCCTCTGGCAAGATCAAAACCTGCCTTTTCGGTGCCGATGAATTTGATTTGCAACCACTATTGCGAAGCGAAAACGTTAATATTGTTGCCGCGCAATTGCGGCAATTGGTTAAAGGTAAACCTCCCTGCCACCTCCTGAAAGGTGGTAATCTTGCACATTCGGGTTTTTCTATGGCGCAGATTGGTGGTTGAATTTCATAGTTGTTCCTAGCCTGAGTTTCCCAGGAGAAATAAATGGATATCTCTAAAACTATAGCGCTGCTGAAACAGGATCCGGCGTTTGCCCAAAATGTCGGCATGGTTCTGGTCCATAATGGCATTGTCCGGGGCTGGTCACGGGGAGATCATGTTCAAGTGGAGCAGCTTGAGGTCGTGGTTGATCAAGTCAAGGTAGAAGCCATTCGGCAGGAGACGGAGCAGCTACCGGGGATATATAAAGTAAAAGTTGAAGCACTTGCAGGAGTTATGCAACCTGGGGACGATCTATTGTTTTTGATTGTTGCTGGAGACATACGTGAACATGTGAAACCTGCTTTTGCTCAACTTCTTGAACGCATTAAGGCCGAAGCAATTCAAAAAAAGGAACTGAAGTCATGTCGTTAAAAATTGAGTGTCAAAACCGCATTGCCAAATTACAAGAAACGTTGCGCCAAGGTAACCTTGATGGAGCCCTAATCGTTTATGCTATCGATATTTACTACTTTACCGGTACTAGACAGAATTCTACTTTGTGGATTCCAGCGCAAGGAGAACCAATTTTGTTGGTGCGCAAAAGTTTCGTGCGGGCCCAGAGCGAGGCATGTATTGACGACATTCGACCATTTCCGCGCAGCAAAGATTTTGCTCCGTTGTTTGCAGGGCAACAGAACATTGGTATCACTTTCGATGTCCTCCCGGTACAGCAATATAATTATTATAAAAACTTACTTCCCGAGGTCAATTTTGTCGATATATCGGCGCAGAATCGAATCATGCGTTCGATAAAGTCGGAGTGGGAACTGGAGCGCATGCGTGAAGCTGGTGCTAAGCAGTGTCAGGTGTTTGCCTCGGTACCTGAATTTTTGCGTCCTGGAATGCGGGAGATTGATCTTGCTGCTGAGTTTGAAATGCGGCTGCGAAAGCTAGGCTGTGAAG
>JADGED010000265.1 GCA_016744555.1 Desulfuromonadaceae bacterium | reverse complement strand
CTGAATTGGAAAATTTGTCTGTGGGGAATCCATGTTTCCACAGACACCATACCAAGGAAGAGGATAAAAACAACTTTCCAATTCAGGCAAAACATGGTCACCTGCATGAAGTATAGCGTCAACATCTGCAAACACACCAGACATTAACATCTTTGCCAAGTCAGTTCCCTCTTGCATAGTATGCACATGGGTGTCTGATAACACACCTAATTTCATAGATTTCTCCATTTTTTAGATATATTTATAAATAATACAATTCAAATATTAGAAAATTGTACTTAACATTTTTTAGCATAACTGTAAAAATTTAGCATAACTGTAATTTTTTAGTTTAAGTAATTTTCATCGCTATTAAACATTTGCCATGGTATATATTTCTGATCAGTAAGAACAATAAAAAAAAACATAAATCCCTTTATAGGAGGACTCACTATCATGTCAATGCGTCAAGAAGCCCTTGATTATCACAGTAATGGGCGAAAAGGTAAAATTGAAGTTATCACCACCAAACCTTGTGCAACTAGCCATGACCTTGCCCTTGCATATAGTCCTGGGGTTGCTGAACCTTGTTTAGATATTGAAAAAAACCCACAAGATGCTTACAAATATACTGCGAAAGGGAACCTTGTAGCGGTTGTTTCAAACGGTACGGCAGTTCTTGGCCTTGGAGACATTGGAGCACTTGCCGGCAAGCCAGTAATGGAAGGTAAGGGTATTCTATTTAAAAGTTTTGCCGATATTGATGTTTTTGATATCGAACTTAATACTAAAGATTCTGATGAAATTATTCGCACAGTGAAATTGTTAGAGCCAACTTTTGGCGGTATCAATCTAGAAGACATTAAAGGTCCAGAGTGTTTCTATATTGAAGAAGAGCTCAAGAAGATTATGGATATTCCTGTCTTCCACGACGATCAACACGGCACTGCTATTATTTCAGCTGCGGGTATGCTCAATGCGCTGGAAATTAATGGCAAGGACGTTACTAAATGTAAGATCGTTGTTAATGGTGCTGGTGCAGCAGGTATTGCGTGCGCAAATCTTGCTATCACTATGGGTATTGATAAAAATAATGTCATTCTCTGTGATACCAAAGGAGTTATATACAAAGGTAGAACCGAGGGGATGAATGACTACAAAGAGCGTTTAGCAGCTGAAACTGATGCACGTACCCTTGAAGATGCAATGGTTGGTGCAGATATTTTCTTTGGCGTTTCAGCTAAAGGGGCACTTTCTACTGACATGCTACGCTCCATGGCTAAAGACCCGATAGTTTTCGCTATGGCTAACCCGGACCCAGAGATAACTCCTCCTGAAGCCAAAGAAGTGCGTGGTGACGTTATTATTGGAACCGGTCGATCAGACTACATGAACCAAGTTAACAATGTCCTCTGCTTTCCATTCTTATTCCGGGGTGCGCTAGATGTACAAGCCAGCGCTATCAACGACGAAATGAAACTTGCTGCGGTAAAATCACTAGCGGAATTAGCTAAACTTGATGTGCCTGATTCTGTCCGTAAAGCTTATCCAGGTGAAGAGATTAAATTTGGTCGCAATTATATTATCCCAAAACCATTTGATCCTCGAGTCCTCCTCCATGTCGCACCAGCAGTTGCGCAGGCAGCAATGGATAGTGGTGTTGCCCGTCGACCAATTGAAGACATGCAAAAATATCGTGAAACTCTTGAAGCGATGCAGGGTCGCGCTAAAGAAATTATGCGGACCTTGATTAATAAAGCTAAAGCCAATCCAAAGAGAATCGTCTTTCCTGAAGGTGAGGAAGATAAAATTTTACGTGCCTCTCAAATTCTTATTAAAGAAAACATTGCGACTCCAATTCTATTGGGAGATGAAAAAGAGATTCGCTCTAGAATTAAAGATTTAAGCCTTGATTTAGGTGATGTTGAAATAATCGATCCAATTAATTGCGATAAACGTGGAAATTACATTGATGCTATGTTTGAAATGCGCCAACGAAAAGGTGTAACCAGAGCTGGTGCAAAACGACAAATCAAAGTAAACAATAACTATTTCGGTGCCATGATGGTTGAAAAAGGTGATGCCGATTCTATGCTTTCGGGGATTAACCATCACTACCCAGAAACCATTCAACCAGCACTAGACATCATCGGTAAGCAAGCTCAACTATCAAAAGTTCATGGTATGTATATGTTGGTGTTCAAGAAAAAAGTTGTTTTCTTTGCTGACACCACAGTAACCATTGATCCAACGGCCGAAGAACTTGCTGAAACTGCAATTTTAGCTGCTAACGAAGTACGCAAATTTGACATTGAGCCTAAAATTGCAATGCTTTCTTTCTCAAACTTTGGCAGCACTAATCATCCGTTTACCACCAAAGTTAAAAAAGCTACTGCACTAGTCAAAGCGCAAGCTCCTGATCTTATTGTCGATGGTGAGATTCAGGCAAATGTGGCACTTGATCCAGAATTAACTGAACTGCAATATCCGTTCTCGATGGTCAAAGGTGATGCTAATGTCTTTATTTTCCCTGACTTACAGTCTGGCAACATTAGTTATAAACTCCTCAA
>JADGED010000264.1 GCA_016744555.1 Desulfuromonadaceae bacterium | reverse complement strand
TGGTTACACTATGGGTTACACTATGGGTTGGGTTACACTATGGGTTGGGTTACACTATGGGTTGGGTTACACTATGGGTTGGGTTACACTATGGGTTACACTATGGGTCGGACCAAGCTATCTCTTTGATTCTTCTGTGTTTATTGGCAATAAATAGCTATTTTCAGCACTTAAAACCTCTTTTTCAAGGGGCAAATGCCCGTTGTAAGCAGCTAAAGACTCACGCAGGATATGTGAATCGTCGGACTCCCGTTTTTTCCGTCCAAAAGACCCTTGGTTAAGTTGGCTTTTTATATTCTCTATGAACACTTGCCCACCAACAGCAACAGATTCACTCCAATCGGGTTGCCGATCATTGTTATCTGATGAAATGAAATCTTCAATCCATTGCGTGGTTCTTATACTGGGTTAAAACGTCGCCGATAAAATTATAATTACATATTGCTTAATCGTTTTAAGAAGGCACAACTGGTTACAGTTGTGCCTTCTTAACTTATGGTTTTAGGTTGGTTAATAACTGTCTATATGTAGATAAAATAACGAGAACTTCAGATCTTTGTTTTTGCCCCATCCGCAACAATATTTTTTGACCAGCCGAAAGTTTTTCTAAGTCGTGATTAGCGTAGGTGTAAAGAATAGCAGGTTGTTTGAATTGGATATGATCAGTCGGGTTTGGAGTCTCTAGCAGGTGGTCAATAACGGTAATCAGACGGTCGTTGAAGTAACTATTCTTATAGCCTAATTGTTGATAAGCCGTTTGAAATAGAGGGTAGAAATAGGTGTATATTCGAATCGTAGTTGTTGGGTTTAAAGAACCAAGTAAGTTTACGTAGATGCTGTAGCGCGAATAATTAGCATCGCTTGCATGTGGTGCTTTGGCGGTGCCACTAACAAGAAATCTTCCATTTGGCGCAGTTATTGGCAAATGAGTTGATGGAAGTTGTTCGTTGGTAAGGTTATCTATTGTAACGACAAATTTTTGAATGAAGTATTCACGCGTTATTAAGGTGTAAAGTGATTCTCCATTAAGTAGCTCATCCAAAGCAAAACCAAAGTTATAGTCGTTTATTTCCATTGTGGATTGATTGATTTGAGTTGGAGCCGTAGCAACTGACTCATTGATTTCGGTTTTATCAGGAATACCTACTATGTCACTTATCTTGGAGTCTGTTTGAGGTACGCGATAATGGACAATTGGATGTTTAACTGCTTGTAATGGCGTCATCGTCACCGATGGAGTAATTGGCGTTTGTGATTCCTCATATTTGTAAAAAATAGCATATCCAAAAGCTACAAGTATTGTTAAGAGCACAAAGATAATTATATTTGTTCGGTTCATGTCTACTGCTCCACTTCCTAGATTATTATGTCATTATGGCTAAATCCATATAGTATTTCTAGTGTTTTTATGGTTGTGCTATAAGGGCGAGACTCTTGCAAAAGCATATTCAGAAACACATAGAGGTCAAGTCTGCTGTTGACCTTTACGTAATTCGTCTTCTATTCTTTTGAATTTTCTTTGTGCGTTTACGTCAAATTCCAGTATCTTTTTGGCTCGATCAATAGCACTACTTACCGTGCTGTAATTTTCAATCCAAAAAGCTGCTCCAATTTCAGACAGGGTCTTCCGGCTATGTGTTCGCAATGTGTAAATTGCCAGATCACGTGGAATGTTTGTTGTTCCTCGCTTTGTGGTCAGCAACTCCTTTTCGGTGATTTGATAAGCATACTGAACGACCCTTATAACCGCTTCAGCATCTACGGATAATACTGATGCTGCGGGAATTTCTTTATTCCAACTCAATGATTCAAATCGGTTTTTAATTTTATCGATAAACTTTATTGAACCGAATATTGAGGGGAGATTTTTACGACTATAAAACTGCTCGATCTCTTCTGAATCGCTTCTATTTACAAATTCAAGGTAGGTTACTTGTGCTTTTTTCTGGGATTTTGCAAACATCTTCAGCAGAAATTTACGATATAGCCAGTTCCACCCTCTTGTATTATCCAGGTAGCCTTGGTGGCTATTCCAATGGTAGTCATTTATATCTGTTACAATTCCAGCTTCGAGTGGATTTCGATGAATATAACGTAATAATTCCAACAGATGGCTATCTTCTTCAACCAGCACCGCCTTGTATCTACCTCTGAACAATTGCCCATCATGGTTGTGTTTTCGATTAAAACGTTGCGTATAGACTCCATTTAAATGACGCATACAACGTGACAAATTGCCCTCTGGTGTTTGCACCAATAAATGGTAATGGTTCGACATCAGACAATAGGCAGACACCTGCATGTTCCACATTTTAGTGGTTTCTTGCAACAACTCAAGAAACAAATGATAGTCACCTTCAGCTGCAAAGATGGCCTCTCGCCGTCTCCCTCGATTCATCACGTGGTACCATGCTCCGGGGTATTCTATCCTTAGTGGTCTCGACATAGAAAAAGAATAACACCAAGCAATCAAAAGTCAACGGCAGACTTGACCCCTATTTTTTTTTTTTTTCTGTAAAATTAAGGACTTGAAGTTGATAACGCTTTTTCGCCTCAAACAGCCATTGCATCCAACGA
>JADGED010000263.1:2221-2605 GCA_016744555.1 Desulfuromonadaceae bacterium | reverse complement strand
GGATAGAAGAGACCACTGCAACCACCTTGGATGAAAAATTACCAAGTTCAGCAAAACATTCGGTATTGTTGTTTGCCCTTGCCCTTGTCACCATCGTTATTGTTGCGATGTTCCCAGAAATTCGCACCATTGGCGATAGCGCTAAAGCAATTAAAATGTCGGTTATTATTCAAATGATGATGTTGGCCTTTGGTGGGATAATTCTCCTGGTGACTAAAACCAAAACCTCAAAGGTACCTGAAGGGGTGGTGTTTAAATCTGGGATGGTTGCAGCAATTGCTATCTTTGGTATTGCGTGGATGAGTGATACCTACTTTAAGTTTGCTCTACCTAGCTTTAAATCAGGAATCATCGACATGGTGCAAACCTACCCTTGGACCTTTG
>JADGED010000263.1:0-2211 GCA_016744555.1 Desulfuromonadaceae bacterium | reverse complement strand
ACCTTTGCGTTAGCGATGTTTATTGTCTCCGTTGTGGTTAATAGTCAAGCTGCTACTTGTCGGATGATGCTACCAGTTGCTTTGGGAATGGGGCTGTCACCAGCGTTGGTAATTGGTATTATGCCAGCTTGTTACGGTTACTTCTTTATCCCTAACTATCCATCTGATATCGCCACCTGTAATTTTGATATCACTGGGACAACCAAGATTGGTAAGTACTATTTTAACCACAGTTTCATGGTTCCGGGTCTAATCGCAGTCATAACTGCATGTCTTGTCGGTTATCCCTTGGCGCAATTACTGATTTAGACCACGGTTAAATTTAATAAAATAAAAGGCTCCCTATCAAGTAGATGGGGAGCCTTTGTTGCATTTATCAAGAATGATTAATCTTGGGTGGAAAGTAGCGCCGTTCGGGGCGCCCAACACTGCCGTAGACTACATCGGCACGCAATTCACCAGTAGTAATAAGGTATTCAAGATAACGGCGTGCGGTGGAGCGACTAGCACCGATACTGGCTCCAACCTCTTCGGCGCTGAGCCCTGTTGCTTTTGACGATCCGTGATCATGAAATACTTGTTGAACTTTCCCTAGGGTTAAAGGATCGATCCCTTTGGGGACATCGCTGGTTTCTGGATTCGTGCTAACTGTATGGCCATGGCGAAGTTGATCGATCTCGGTTTGCCCCATTTTGGCTGTCGTTTGCAGCTGCTGTCGATAGCTTTGAAACTGATGAAGTGAATCTTCAAAGCGTTTAAACATAACCGGCTTAACCAAGTAATCAAAAGCGCCAGTTTGCAGTGCTTGCTGAATTGATTCAACCTCTTTTGCTGCCGTGATTAAAATCACATCGACCTGCTGTCCTTGTCCTCGTAGCTCTTGGAGCAGGTCAATCCCATTTCCATCGGGCAGATAGAGATCAAGAAGTAACAGGTCAGGTAACAGCAACTCTGCCATCTCTCGAGCTTCTGCTAAGTTTAAAGCCATCCCAACAACATCAAACCCCAATACTTTTTCGACAAAACGTTGGTGTAGTTCAGCGATGCGTGAGTCATCTTCAACTATTAATACGCGATATGTCGTCATTTGCGTTCACCTTTTGTTGGGGATTTGGGCAAGCTTAGAGTAAAGAGTGCCCCACCTAAATCACCTGTAGCGATAGTTAACTCTCCGGCTAATTCCTTGACATAACGGCGGACTAAATAGAGTCCCACACCGTGGGCATGGTGTAGATCAAAATAGGAAGGTTTACTAGTGTAGCCTTGCTTAAAAATTTTCTCTTGCAGGTCAATTGGAACTCCTGCACCAGAATCTTCAATCTCAAAAATCAGGTCGTGACCAATGTCGGTCATAAATAACTGAATGGTAGGGGGGCGACCTTGATAGGCCACAGCAGCTTCAATGGCGTTATCGAGAAGGTTGCCGAGGATTGTTGCCAACTTGTCGTGGTGATAGCCGCTGGGGATGTCGGCCATAGAGCTTTGTGGGTCGAGGAGAAATTCAACTTTCATTTCCTGAGAGCGGTTAAACTTACCCATGATCATTGCTGCAAGGCTAGGGTAGGGGACAGCTTCTGCAAGAAATTTAATCAAACTTTGTAGCCCTGAGGCTTCGTGGCTTATCAACTCCAATGCCTCATCGTAAGCGTCTATTTGTAGTAATCCTGCGAGCATATGGAGTTTATTAGAATATTCGTGGGATTGAACTCGTAACATCTCAGTAAATTCTTGGCTTTGTCGAAGTTCTTGCTGGAGGCGGGTGAGATCATTGATCCGGCGAAAACTGGCTACCGTACCATCAGCCCCTTTTTCTTGGACAATAGGGACGCTGTTAAAAAGTATTTCTTGCCCATCGACAGTGATTTCGCGAAAAGATTGTTCACCACCTAATTGCAACAGGGGTAAAAAATCGCTATGGGCAAAAACCTCAGCAACTTTTTTACCAACCACTTGTTGTTGCGGGTCAAAGGCTAGATGTTCGAGGGCTGCTTGATTAATCAATCTGATCTCACCTTGCCCATCAATTGCAATAATGCCGGCTCGAATAGATTCAAGGATAGCTTGTCGCTCTAGATATAATGACGATATTTCGTGAGGCTCAAGCCCTAGTGTTTGCCGTTTAACATAGCGAGCAATTGCCGATGCCCCGAGCATTGCAACTACTAAAAGCATAAGAATAAGTGTTGCAGGTTCCCGTTGGTAGTTTTCTAC
>JADGED010000262.1 GCA_016744555.1 Desulfuromonadaceae bacterium | reverse complement strand
GAATGGTGTCGCACAACGTTAGCCCTAGCTGCGTGAGAGAAACATATTTAACGCTGCGAATCTATTTGTTTTATGGTAAAAAATATCATGATAGTGTGTTTTGCCCCACCCCAATCCGGATATTTTTAGTAGCTTTAATGGTTAGCGGAATATAGCTAGTTATTTTAGCGTTATATCTGGATGGTTTTCTAAGGATTTGACGTGTCTTCACTTTTACTTAGGAGAATTATAAGTTAGATGAAAAAGCTGATGGTATTGATAGCCGCTATTATTATTGGACTAATGCTTTTTGCCATCCATGGTTGTAGCGATAAAAATCAGTTGTTCTTAGAAGCGTTACGCAGTGGAGATAATGTCACAGCTAAAGCTTTATTGGGAAACAGTGAACTGGATATTAGTGCTCGGAACAAATATGGTTATACCCCGTTGCACCTTTCCGAAGACGTAGAAATTACCCAACTGTTATTAGCTAAGGGGGCTGATCCAAACAGTAAGGGGGGTGGCGTTGATCCGAGTATGAAGCCGATCAAAAATGTGAACTTAGGTAAGTTCGGAAACTTTGATCTAAATGAGCTTAAGCGGGGGAAGGATTACTCCCCATTGCATACCGTCGATAACTACAAAGTTGCCCAAGTTTTACTTGATAGTGGTGCCGATATAAATGCTTTAGCGAACTATAACGTGACACCACTGCATCAGGCTGCTGAAAAGAAAGACGGTTCCCGTTTGGTTGAGTTGTTGTTAACTAATGGTGCAGATGTGAACGCTAAAGCCAATTACAATACCACTCCGCTGCACGAAGCGATGTTTTATGCGAATCAAAATGGTGGTGCCGTAGTTAAGTTGTTGGTTGAAAATGGGGCCGACGTAAATGCTCAAGATAACTCCGGTCATACCCCATTGCATGGTATTAGAGGTGATAGCGTTAAACTAGCTGCCTATTTAGTTGATCATGGCGCCGATGTGACCCTTGCATCTACAAGTGGTGATTTACCCATTTGTTATGCCATTGGGGACGATAAAGTTAATCTAATGCACTTCTATATTGTTCGTGGCAAAGGGATCATGTCCCGTTGTTCAAATAATCGAGACTTACTTGGATATGCTGAGGAAGAAGCCACCAGTAAAACCTTAGCGGCGGTAAAAAGGGCAACGTTCATCATTCTTAAAGAGTTCCAGAAGAGTAAGCAACAGTGAACCTATTGTCCATTTAACTGCTAAGAAGGTGGTCTACGATGTTTTTGAATGTTGATAGCTTCAAAAAACAGAAAATCATTTTTAACCCTGGTGAAGATTTTTTTATTATAGCTGGCGTGCATAAGTCGTTTAGCGATATTTCTGCCTTTTATTACACCTCAACTGAACATTTTACCAACAAGTTCTACGAAGGTAGTAGCTTGCGTGTTGTCCTTAAATTTAACCAAGGTCAGCAATCTGAAGTTTACGAAGTTGATAGCAATCATCAAGACCATTTCCACTTATTACACCACCTCGTTAATGCTATTACCGTTTTCCGGCAAGAAAAGCTTAAAGCCGATTATCAAAACAGCGAAGAGATTTTTTTTGCAGTGCGGGTAGAAAATAAATCATTCCGTTTACACAAAGGTGAACTGTACTTTGGTGATGACCAGGTTCAGTCTCAGGTTGTTGATAATAACGCTAGCCAGACTCAGTTAGAGTTTGTTTTTGCATCCCGTAAAATTGTTGTTGAGAGCTACAGTAACGACTTGTATGTAGAGTTAAATGGCGAGCAGCCAGCAAAAGAGATAATGTTGCCAGCCCATCGACAAATTATGGCTCTGACCAATATCTCTGATCCCGAGCTGTTTCTAGAATTGACTCTTAAGTCCCTACCAACTACCTACAAAGCTGTAGGAAAAATGTCCAAAAAAATGGAGCTAATTTTTATTTATACTGTGGTTGTATTTGGACTTAACGGTTGGGTTGCCGCATATTCTGATTATGGTTTGTTGATGAATAATGTCCTAGTGGAATTAGTTTCTATTGTTGCTAGATTAATTTTAGCAGCCTGGGTGGTGTTGCGGCCATTTTTTTGGTTTGTGCAGCGCATAAATTCCCGCCGGATTGCCAAGGTTAAAAGGAGTCTTGTTGAGGCAGGTATCTTGTGATTGACAAAGTTTTATTACAACTAACGAATGAGGTAAGAGTATGCTGGTATGGAAAGGTTGGGGAGCTTTAGTCCCATTGATTTATTGGTTAGTGACGTTAGCGGTGCGTGAAGGGCTAGGAAGCGTAGATGTGGAAGATGATATCGCCATTGCTGGTGGAGTCGTTTTGTCTGCAATTATAGTGTGGGTTACCGGTAAAAAAATTAATGATCCCGCCAGGGGAAAACTTGTTATCGATGTTGAAACTGGAGAAGAACTGTTGCTTCAAGATTCACATTCTTTTTTTTGGATAAAAATTGAATATTGGGCATTTATTGTCCCTGTCGTGCTGGGTGCGATTATTTTAGCTAATATTTAAATAGAGCCACCAAGTATTAAGGATACATTCAGGTAGGATGTGGTGAGGTAGTCGAACCGCATCTCTTTTGTTATAGACGTTTGCTCGATGCGGTTCTCTTTGTTCACCATACCTTACGG
>JADGED010000261.1 GCA_016744555.1 Desulfuromonadaceae bacterium | reverse complement strand
GTTATACCAACCATCAATGATGGCCGCAGCAGTTTTGTCTGGTTGGTTCAAGTAGCCAGTCATCAGGTTGGGTCCTTTGACCAAAATCAGCCCCTCAGTGTTGGTGGTTAGTGGGTGCATGGTTTCGGGGTCGACAACCTGAACGACTACGCCTGGTATTGGTCGGCCAACGCTACCAACTTTATTGCCGGGCTGTTTAATCTCGGCTTGCTCGAGGTTAGGCAGGCTAAGGGTGATTAATGGCGCTAATTCGGTCGCTCCATATCCTTCCAGGGGCCGAATTCCATATTTGTCGGCAAATGCATCTGCAACTGTAGCTTTTAGCTTTTCGGCACCAGTAACCACTAGGCGCAAGCTTGAAAAATCTTCGGGCTTGGCTTTGCGCATATAGGTGGAAAGAAACGTTGGGGTTGTAAGTAAGAGCGTTGAGCGGTGTTTGCGTACCAGTTTGGTGATTGCTGCTGATTCCATCGGATTGACGTGGTAGCAAGCCGAAAATCCACTGAGTAATGGTAGCCATAAAGTAGCAGTAAATCCCAGTGCATGAAAAAACGGGAGCGCACTACAAACGTTATCTTGCGGAGACGTTGCGGCAACCGTGCGGATAGCTTCGATGTTGGAGATGATGCTATGGGGGGTAAGCATTACCCCTTTTGGGTCACCGGTACTGCCGGAAGAAAATATAATCGTTGCCAGTTCATTTTGTTGCTGTGGTTGTTTATTTAACAGAAAACGGGATGGTAACAGGCGCGCTTTGAGCAATGTATTGAGTTTGTCCACTTTACTGCTTGGAGCCAACAGATCTTCGAGATACAAAACCTGTTCTGGTAGGGGCAAGTTGGGGAACCGTTCGAGGAAACGTTTACTGGTAATTACGGTTTTGATGGAACTCTGCTCCATCGCCGATTTAATCGCCGCAGTGGAGGCGGTGTAGTTAAGGTTAACTGGCACCTTGTGCAGTAATGGTAGCGCCAGATTAGCCAAGGCTCCGCCAACTGATGACGGTATTAGCAAGCCGACCACCGACTCAGCCTGTAGTTTATGTTTGAGTCGCTTGGCTAACAGCAAGGCGGCGGTCAATGTGTGTCCATAGCTAAGTTGTTTGCCACTGCTGTCGCTGATTGCCTTGCGGGTCCAGTTGCTGCGAGCAGTTTTGATGAACATTTCGCTAAGTGAAGTTCGTTTACTTTTTTGCTCTGCAAAATAATCATAGGCTAGTTCGGCCACCTGTTGTTGTATTTGAACCGCTGAGCTGTGTGGCGGCATTGGCGCCCCAAAATGGATTGAAATCGGGTACGGAAAGCTAGTAGGTAGTTTGCTTAGTAGTTTGCCATGAGCATAGCTGAAACTACTGCCCCATGCACCACCAATATAGATGGGAATAATTGGGTGTTCTGTCCCTTTAACAATTGTCTCCAAGCCCCCTTGAAATTGGTGCAGCATGCCATTGCGGGTTATCATCCCTTCGGCAAAAATACAGACCAAATAGCCTTCATCTAATGCCTGCCTGGTGGCTTTGATGAACTCGACTTTTTGTTTACGTGAATCGCTAGCTGCTATCGGGATGACCCCCATGAGTTTGAATAGTGGCTGCAGCATGCGTACTTTAAAAATATCGCGGTGCATGATAAAGCGGATTCGGCGTTGCTGCGTAGCGAGCAGCAATAAGGCATCAATCCAAGATACATGATTCGGAACCAGCAGTGCTGCCCCTTCGTCGGGAACATTCTCTACCCCTTCAACGCTTAGGCGGTAGCCGAGTTTAATGGCGATCAGAATTATAAAGCGGAGGAAAAAGTCGGGGAGGATCCATAGCGTCGCCACGGTTAAACCAAAGGTTAGGAGACCGAGAACGAAAAAAGATTCTGCCGGTGTGAAACCTAATGGGCCGCTAAGGAGATAAGCTAACCCTGAAGCGACGAGAACTCCGCACCAACTAAGAAAGCTACCGGTGGCGAGGATGCGACCAAGTTTTTGTCGTGGCGCCCGCAGTTGCACAAAGGCGTGTAGTGGTACTAAAAATAATCCGGCACTGGTCCCGAGCACAACGATCATGATGATGTGAAGCAGTAGGTTGTTAGGCAACAAGTATAAACCGCAGGTACTTATAGCTAATCCGAGTGAGCCAAGGGGGACGATGCCGAACTCAACGTTGCGGCCCGAAAGTTTCCCTGCTAGCAGCGATCCCAGCCCTATCCCTAGGGCGGCAACGAGGAACAAATAGCCACTTTGTTCTTGCGTGAGGCCGTGCATTACCATCCCGAAAGGGATCAGGTTGATTTGAGCAAAAGCGCCAAGAAAGAGGAAGTAGGCAGAGCCAAGGATTGCTAGTAGTAAGTAGCTGTCTTTTCTCAACTCGCCAATCGAATCCCCCATTTCGGAAAGAAAGCGTACTGTGATTTTACGTTTACTGTCTGCTGGGGGAGTTTTTTCGATTCTCCAGCTGCAGGACAATATCACATCGCAGCGGATATCGAAGTTGTTGAAAATATCATAACAACAAATAATAAAGTTGTATTTGCTTTCATTCCTTTTTCATAAATATCAGTACCAATATTTAATTTCCCGCGAGCATCAATAAAGTCTGGTTGATCTAATCTGAATCGCCAAGTAG
>JADGED010000260.1 GCA_016744555.1 Desulfuromonadaceae bacterium | reverse complement strand
GTTGATAAGTATGATCAATGTGTTGATTACTGAATGATTTGGAAGATTTGCAGTACGGTAAATTGTCCATCAAATATTGTAGCAGTGGAGCTTAAAGTTCGGATTTATCTGCCTCTTTTATTGTTAAGGAGTTTTTTTTGCCACCTAGAAATATTTTGATCGTTGAAGATGATGTCGATTTGCGGGACAATATCGTCGAATATCTTACGTTGGAAAATTTTACCGTCACCGGAACTGGCTGTGCTCTCGACTTTTATCAGTCTTTGGGTGCTGGTGTTTTTAACGTGGCAATTGTCGATATCGGTTTGCCAGATCGTTCTGGCCTGGAAATAGTTAAGCATTTACGTCAGCATACACGACTAGGGGTTATCATTTTAACTGCTAGAGATGGCATGAGTGATAAATTACGTGGTTATGAATTAGGGGCTGATTACTACTTGGTTAAGCCGATAAGTAGCGCAGAACTAGTCGTAGCAATAAATGATTTGATAAATCGTCTTGGCGTGCAGATTTCTAGCTCTAACACTATTGGAGCATCGGACTCTTGGTCACTAGATTTGGAACATTGGCTGCTGGTTTGTCCAGAAGGGAGCAAAACAGAACTGACAACTAAGGAAATTAGTTTTTTGCAGTCCCTGATTGCAGCAAATGATAGTGAGGTGCCTCGTCAAGTACTTTTGCAGAAACTGGGATATCATCAGGACGGCCCTTATGGCAGTCGTTCCCTCGATGTAATGATCGTAAGATTGCGTAAAAAAATAAAAGCTGTATCTGGTTGTTCTCCGATTAAAACCGTTCATGGCGTTGGCTATTCTTTTTCCGCTAAGGCCCGTCAACTTTAGTTTGAATCCTCAATTCAATGAAGTCTCCCTTTCTGAGCGTAACAATTCGTAACATTATGTAGTTAAGTGTAGGCAGATTAATCTCTCCATATTTATTAAGCTGATTCGTTCTAGTGACGTTTAATCTCTCACGGCAGCGATCGCTTTCTGATACAAGCACTAGTTGCCCATATGGGGTAATAAAATATGGATATTTTTAATTATCTTTTCAAATATAATCCGCTAAAAAAATTAATTTTAATGGGATTATATTTGGTTGTTCTGATGTTGCAACCTTCTATCTCTCATGCTGGGGTCTGCATCTCAGACGATTTCAGTTCTGACCTGTCCAAATGGATTGTCTCTGGTGCGAATTACACCGCAAATATTGATACTGGCCGGTTAAGATTGACCGATGCAGTGAATGGCCAAACCGGTATTGCGACATCCAAACAGTTTTTTTCTGGGAAACAAGCCGTTTCATCTGTTGAATTTACAGCGTATACCTACGGTGGTAATGGCGCAGACTATAGCGCAATTAAACTTCAGTCTCCTGGTGGTGCAGAATGGTTAACCATCTATCTTGATGAATGGGGCAATCAAGGATACCTTGATGGGGCCAGACATTCCGATTCATTGGTGGTGCGAAATGTCACCAAGGCAATTGGGTATTACGAACAATGGAGCGTCTCTCCTGGATTCACTACTGGGACTGTCGACACTCTTCCTGTTGGACATAAGTACCTATTAGAGCTCGATTCTACCGATGAGGCCAATGGCAATGTGCTGTTAACCCTAAGCCGTGATGCTGATGGCACACCAGACGGAAACAGTTACACTCAGCTTTTCAGTGTTAACGTTTTTGACAGCCGAAATGTGTTGCCAGATTATATAGAGGTGCAATTTATAGGCGGAACCGGTGGGTTGAACAATATTCATGAATTTGATGATTATATATTATCGTCAACAAGTTGCCCTTCATTGGCTATTTTAAATGATGCTACCATTGCCATTGAGGAAAAAGGGCAAACAACAGTCCAGATCGAGGCAAACTTCAATTATCAGAATCTTTATACCCTCAGCGGAATTGATGCGAATGATTTCAGCATCGACAGTGCAACTGGGCTGTTAACCTTTAATTCGACTCCCAATTTTGCCACGAAAAATAGTTATTCCATCTCGGTTACTGCAACGGCCGCCGATGCCAGAGAAATAACCAAAGACTTTACCATCATCATCGCCCCTAAGTTGAACTTTATTTTTGACCTCCCTGAACCAAACAAGCAAAACTACCGTTGGGAAAATGTTGGCACCGCAGGTTTTTCCGAGAACGTCCTTTTTGATCCACTTGGTGGTGATTATCACGCTGATTTAAAACTAAATAATAGTGGCGAAGTCCCTTATTACGCTTACCGCGATGGAGTTACTGGACTACTAGTAGTTAAAATGTTTGATGGCAGCAACTGGGTTACCGTCGGAACGCCACCGGCAGTTGTTGCAGCTTTTCCTTCGATTGCTTTCGATGCAGAAAATATACCCTATATTGCCTATCGGGACGATTCAAATGGGCTCAAAGTCAGTGTGATAAAACTGGTAGGATCCAACTGGGTTACTGTTGGAGCGATCAATGGCATTGGTATTACCGAATTTAATAAACTAGCTTTTGATAATAATAATGTTCCTTATATTTTGTATGCTGATCATGGTGTACCTGGACCTAGCGGTGGTGGTCGTGCCGTTGTAAAAAAATTCAACAGTTTGACCAATATCTGGGATCTGGTTGGAACAGAGGGGTTCTCGTCCTCGTCTATACTGTATAC
>JADGED010000025.1 GCA_016744555.1 Desulfuromonadaceae bacterium | reverse complement strand
GTCATACTCCATTCTTCAAAGGCTACCGTCCACAGTTTTACTTCCGTACCACTGATGTGACCGGAATCGTAGAGCTGCCAGAAGGTGTAGAGATGGTAATGCCAGGCGACAACATTGCTATGACAGCAGAGTTGATCACCCCAATTGCGATGGACAAAGAACTCCGCTTTGCAATTCGTGAAGGTGGCCGTACCGTAGGCGCCGGCGTTGTTAGTGAAGTAATCGAGTAATACGAGGTAATATAGATGTCTACTCAGAAAATTAGAATCCGCTTGAAGGCTTATGACCACAGTTTGCTTGATTTAGCTGTTGCAGAAATTGTCGACACTACTAAGCGTACTGGTTCACGTTTGGTTGGGCCTATTCCACTGCCTACAGTAATCAACAAGTATTGTGTATTGCGTGGACCTCATGTTGACAAGAAAAGTCGTGAGCAGTTTGAAATACGTACGCATAAGCGCCTGCTCGATATTATGGAGCCAACTCAGCAGACTGTAGATGCTTTGATGAAGCTTGACCTGTCAGCTGGTGTTGACGTTGAGATAAAGCTCTAAGCGATACATTTAGAATTTTAAGGGCACAGCAATGACCAACGGATTATTAGGAAAAAAAATTGGCATGAGTCAGATTTTTGCCGCTGACGGACAGCGAATTCCAGTAACAGTACTGGAAGTCGGTCCTTGTACAGTATTGCAAAAAAAGACTACGGAAACCGATGGCTATGAATCAGTTCAGCTAGGTTTTGAAGCAAAAAATTCACAGCGTGTGAACAAGCCTGAAATGGGACATTTTAAGCAGGCTGGTAAAGGCGCTTTTACTTCGGTGCGTGAGTTTGATATTACAGGCGAGTGTGCTGTAGGCGATGAGTTGGCCTGCGATATGTTTAGCCCTGGTGATAGAATCGATATTACTGGAACTAGTAAGGGTAAGGGGTTCCAGGGTGTCATTAAGCGTTGGGGGTTTGCTGGTGGTCGTGCCAGTCATGGCTCCATGTTCAAGCGCCAAACAGGTTCTATTGGACAGTCAGCTTGGCCGGCTAAAGTTATCAAGAATAAAAAAATGCCTGGTCAAATGGGTAATGTTCGGGTAACAACACAAAACTTAATTGTTGTTGAGGTTCGTCCTGAACTAAATCTTGTCTTTGTGCGCGGGGCTGTTCCCGGACCAAAGAATGGTTTGATTGAAATCCGCAAAGGGATTAAGGCTTAGGACCTACGGATTCGGGAGTAGAAAATGGCAAATGTAGTAATTTTTGATCAGGAAAATAAACAAGTTGGTGAGCGTGAGCTTGCTGATGATGTTTTTAATACTGAAGTTAAAGAGTATCTTTTGCATGATATGGTTCGCTATCAGTTAGCAGCCCGTAGGCAGGGTTCAGCTGCGACTAAAAATCGTAGTGCTGTCGCCGGCGGTGGTAAGAAGCCATATCGACAAAAAGGAACTGGTAATGCACGGCAGGGTACCGTTAGTGCACCACATTTTGTTGGTGGTGGTGCTGCATTCGGACCTTCTCCACGGTCTTATTCTTTTAAGCTGAATCGTAAAGTTAAAAAAGCTGCACTATGTAGCGCTTTATCTGTTCGCTTTCAAGCTGAAAAGTTGACTGTGGTTAAAGAATTAGCCATGGATGCAATCAGCACAAAGTCGTTTGATCAATTGATGAAACGTTTTGACTTAAAGGGTGCTTTGGTTGTGATTGATCAAGCTAATCCTAATGTTGAACTTTCAGCTCGTAACTTACATAATGTCAAAGTTTTACGGGCTGATGGGGTAAATGTGTATGATATTCTCAAATATCCCAATTTAGTCTTGACAGATGCTGCTGCAAGTGAGATTCAAGGAGCCTTGGAAAAATGAAACCTCTTTACGAAATTATTCGCAAGCCGCTGATATCAGAAAAAGCAAATTTGCTTAAAGAGAGCGATCAAGTTGTCACCTTTGAGGTAGACCGTGGTGCTAACAAGATTGAGATCAAGCAAGCAGTTGAAAAGGCTTTTGACGTTAAGGTGAAATCGGTTAATACGATTCAGTTTCGCGGTAAGATGAAGCGGGTTGGCGCTAGCCTTGGTCAGCGTAATAACTGGAAAAAGGCATATGTGACTCTCGAAGAGGGTCAAAATATAGATTTCTATGGCGTGTAAAGTAGAGCGCTTTGCAGGTACGGAGTAGTTATTATGGGTATCAAGAGATTTAAACCAACATCGGACGGCCGCCGGCATATGGCCTCTTCAACTTTTGAAGAGATCACTAAAACTAAGCCGGAGAAGTCATTGTTAGCGCCCCTGAAGCGTTCAGGTGGTCGTAACAATTCTGGTCGTATTACTAAACGGCACACCGGTGGCGGACACAAGCGACAGTATCGGATTGTAGATTTCCGACGTGATAAATTGGAAGTGCCAGCACGAGTTGCTGCGATTGAGTATGATCCTAATCGTAGTGCACGGATAGCTTTGTTGTTTTATGCTGATGGCGAGAAGCGTTATATTCTTGCACCTAACGGTCTTGAAGTTGGTGCTAGTGTAGTAGCCAGCGAATCAGCTGATATTCGTCCTGGTAACACTTTGACCATTCGCTCAATTCCATTGGGTACTTGGGTCCACAATGTGGAACTCAAAATTGGTAAAGGTGGTCAGTTGGCACGTAGTGCTGGTGCATATGCGATGATAGCAGCAAAAGAGGGCCGTTATGCTCAACTGCGTTTGCCTTCAGGTGAAGTGCGGTTGGTACTGCAAGAGTGCCGTGCTACAGTAGGACAGGTCGGTAACCTCGATTTTGAAAAAATCAAAATTGGTAAAGCTGGCCGGAACCGCTGGTTAGGCAAGCGTCCACAGTCACGTGGTGTTGCCATGAATCCGGTTGATCACCCACATGGTGGTGGTGAGGGTAAGAGCTCTGGTGGCCGTCATCCTGTAACTCCATGGGGCGTGCCTACGAAGGGTTACAAAACTAGAACGAACCGTCGTACTGATAAATTTATCGTACGCCGCAGAAATAAAAAGTAATTTAAGTATTTAGGAGACGATCGTGTCGAGATCAATTAAAAAAGGACCTTATGTTCAAGAAAGCCTGCTACGAAATGTGGATCTTGAGGGAGAAGCAAATCGTAACAAGGTGGTAAAAACATGGTCACGGCGTTCGACCATAATTCCTGAATTTGTTGGTATGACTTTTGCCGTACATAATGGTAAAAAGTTTATACCAGTATTTGTCAGCGAAAATATGGTAGGACATAAATTGGGTGAATTCGCGCCGACTCGTACTTATTACGGGCACGGAAGTGATAAAAAAAGTAAAGTCAGATAAAATCAACACTTTTTCTGGCAGGAGTTCCAAGTAATGGAAGCACAAGCGAAATTAAGTAACGTTCGTCTTTCGCCCCGCAAGGCGCGACTCGTTGTTGATATGGTGCGCGGTAAGGGTATTCAGGATGCTATGAATATACTTCAAGTATCCCCGCAAAAGACCGCCCCTATTTTGTCTAAACTGTTGAAATCAGCTGTAGCGAATGCTGAGCAAAAAGGTGTATCTGATGTAGACCAACTGTTTGTAAAAACAGT
Source organism: Desulfuromonadaceae bacterium (assembly GCA_016744555.1). GTDB lineage: Bacteria > Desulfobacterota > Desulfuromonadia > Desulfuromonadales > Geopsychrobacteraceae > Desulfuromusa. The sequence continues at coordinate 14,046 of JADGED010000025.1, read as the reverse complement.
TATGGTTGATCAGGGCCCTGTGCTCAAGCGTTTTCGTCCCCGTGCTCAGGGTCGTGCCAGCCGAATTCGTAAGCCTACCAGCCACATCACTGTGGTTCTGGATGTGAAGTAATCGAGGAGGTGTCCCTTTGGGCCAGAAAGTTCATCCGATAGGATTTCGTCTGGGAATCAACCGTACGTGGGAATCGCGCTGGTATGCCGATTCCGATTATTCAGTAAAATTACATGCAGATTTGAAACTGCGTAATTTTTTGAAAAAGCGGCTGTATCATGCAGGCATTTCTAAAATTGAGCTGGAGCGTGCTGCGAATAAAGTTAAAATTAATATTTTCGCTGCTCGTCCAGGGATTATCATTGGTAAAAAAGGATCTGAAGTTGAGGTCCTAAAAAAAGATCTCACTAAGATCACCGATGATGAGTGCTTTATTAATATTCAGGAAGTACGTAAGCCTGAAGTAGATGCTCAACTTGTTGCAGAGAACGTAGTTTTGCAACTTGAGCGGCGGGTTGCTTTCCGTCGTGCCATGAAACGTAGTGTCAGTATGGCGCTTAAGTTTGGTGCGAAGGGAATTAAGATCAATTGTGCCGGTCGTCTTGGTGGTGCTGAGATGAGTCGTACTGAGTGGTATCGTGAAGGTCGTGTACCTTTGCATACCTTACGGGCCGATATCGACTATGGTTTTGCTGAAGCAATGACCACCTATGGAATTATCGGTGTAAAAGTCCTTATCTTTAAAGGTGAGGTTCTTGGCAAAGAAAAAGTCCAGCCAGCTGGCTGATCAGGAGTAGCTTGTCATGTTAATGCCAAAAAAGGTTAAGCGTAGAAAACAGTTTACTGGGCGGATGACTGGTCAGGCGTCCCGTGGTACTGATGTAAGTTTTGGAGATTTCGGTCTACAAGCTTTAGAGTGTTGCTGGTTGTCAGCTCGTCAGATAGAAGCTGCACGTCGTGCAATGACTAGATACATCAAACGTGGTGGAAAGATTTGGATACGTTCTTTTCCTCACAAGCCTTTGACTAGCAAACCTGCTGAAACTCGTATGGGTAAAGGTAAGGGTTCGCCAGAAAAATGGGTTGCAGTAGTTAAGCCCGGTCATATTATTTATGAAATGCAAGGTGTTTCTGAAGAGGTAGCACGTGAAGCCTTCCGTTTGGGAGCTCATAAATTGCCTATTCGCACCAAGTTTGTAAAAAGAGAGGTTGGCGATGATAATTAATGAAATCAAAGATCTCAGTGTTGAAGAATTGCAAGCAAAAACGCAAGAATTACAACAAGAGTTATTTAATCTGAAGTTTCAGTTACATACCGGACATCTTGAGAACACAGCGAGAGTTTCACAAGTGCGTAAAGATGTTGCACGGGTGAAAACAGTTCTTTCCGGTAAGTTGAACGCTTAGTGGATGTGAGGAAAAATGAGCCAAGAACGAGGTAATAGAAGAACCCGCGTCGGTTTTGTTACAAGTAATAAGATGGACAAAACTGTAGTCGTCAGGGTAGATGATCTTGTTAAGCACAGTGTTTATAAGAAGTTCATCAAACGTAAAGTAAGCTGTAAGGCTCACGATGAGGCTAATAGCTGCGAAATTGGTGATAAAGTTCTCATTGTTGAAACAAGACCGCTGTCGAAAGACAAGCGCTGGCGTGTCCGGCAGGTTCTGGAAAAAGCCGTTACCGCGTAGGAGTTAAGTCATGATCCAGATGCAAACCATGCTTAGTGTTGCTGATAATTCAGGAGCAAAAAAACTTTGTTGTATTAAAGTTCCTGGAGGATCTAAGCGCAAGTACGCCAGTGTCGGCGATATTATTGTGTGTAGTGTCAAAGAGGCACTGCCAAATTCTAAAGTCAAAAAGGGCGATGTCGTACGTGCAGTTATTGTTCGTACCGCAAAAGAGATTCCGCGTCCTGATGGTTCTTTTATCCGTTTCGACGGCAACTCTGCAGTTGTTGTTAGTACCGGTAATGAGCCTCTAGGTACCCGGATTTTTGGTCCGGTTGCACGGGAACTACGTGCTCGGCACTTTATGAAGATTGTTTCATTGGCGCCAGAAGTTTTATAAATTTTATTTAGAGAGTCAAAGCGATGTCTATTGAAAAATTACATGTCAAGAAAGATGACGTGGTAAAAATTATCGCCGGTAAGGAACAAGGTAAAACTGGTAAAGTGTTACGGGTATTCCCAGCTAAGGGACGTGTAGTCGTTGAGAGTCTCAACGTCGTAAAGCGTCACACCCGTCCTAATCAGTTAAATCCTGAGGGCGGAATCGTTGAGAAAGAGGCACCTTTGAGTGTTTCGAATGTTATGTTGGTATGTGGTTCTTGTAATGAGGCTACCCGTACTGGCATTCGGTTGCTGGATGATGGCAGTAAAACTCGTTACTGTAAAAAATGTAACGAGAGTGTTGATAAATAGACGGAGAGTTTAATGTCCAGGTTAAAGCAGACATATCTTCAGGAGCAGGTACCTGCCCTGATGAAGGAATTTCAGTACAAGTCAGTCATGGAAGTTCCTCGCGTGGAAAAGGTTGTTCTGAATATGGGTCTCGGTGAGGCTATTCAGAATCCAAAACTTTTAGAATCTGCAGTCGAAGAATTGGCACGTATTAGCGGTCAGAAGGCCGTTATTACTAAGTCGAAAAAAGCGATTGCTGGATTTAAATTGCGTGAGGAGATGCCAATCGGCGCCTGCGTTACCCTACGTCAGAAGCGCGCTTGGGAATTCCTTGATCGTTTGATCAATGTCGCATTGCCACGTGTTCGTGACTTTAAAGGTATCTCTCCGAAGGCTTTTGACGGCCACGGAAACTATACTTTGGGTGTTCGTGAGCAGTTAATCTTTCCTGAAATTGATCTGGATGTTATAGCTCAAGTATCGGGAATGAATGTCACTATAGTAACAACGGCTAAGACAGACGAGGAAGGTCGCGCACTATTGACCGGCCTTGGCATGCCGTTTAGAAAATAAAGCTTAAGAGCGGAGGATATTGTGGCGAAGAAATCGATGATTGCCAAAGCAAAACGGCCTAAAAAGTTTGCGGTACGTGAATATAATCGCTGCCCCATTTGTGGCCGCCCACGCGCTTATTATCGTAAGTTTGATATGTGCAGAATTTGTCTGCGGAAACTGGCATCTGAGGGTAAAGTCCCTGGAGTTGTCAAGTCCAGCTGGTAACAGCAAGAAGGAGTACAACCCATGTCTATGACCGACCCGATGGCGGACATGCTTACCCGGATTAGAAATGCCGGGATGGCTGGTCACGCAAAGTTGGATATGCCATCAAGCAATGTTAAAGTTGCTGTAGCGTCTACTTTAAAAGATTTAGGCTACATTAAGAACTTTAAAGTTATCAGTGATAATAAGCAAGGTGTCCTGAGGATGCATCTAAAGTACGATGAGAACCAAACTCCAGTAATTCATGAAATCAAGCGGATTTCATCACCTGGATGTCGGGTTTATGTTGGAAAAGATGATATTCCACGGGTAAAGAACGGTCTTGGTGCTTCGATTTTGTCGACATCTAAGGGAGTTCTTGATGACGTATCTGCTCGCCAGGCTCAAGTTGGTGGCGAAGTTATTTGTACCATCTGGTAATAGCAGAACAAGGAGCTTCAACAAATGTCACGTATCGGTAAATTACCAGTAGCTATTCCTGCAGGAGTTAAGATTTCTCTTGACGGCAATAGTATGACTGTTACTGGCCCAAAGGGCACTCTTACACAACCATTGCACGAGCGGATGACTGTAGCTGTTGAGACTGATCAAGTCAAAGTAGTCAGTCCTGCAGAAAACAAACAAGATGGTGCTTTGCACGGTCTTACTCGCGCTTTGATTAATAATATGGTAATGGGCGTTACCAACGGATTTCAGAAAGACCTTGAGATCAATGGTGTTGGTTATCGTGCCGAAATCAGCGGTAAGGTTTTGACTTTATCACTAGGTTATTCCCATCCGGTTATTTATGAACTTCCTGCGGGAATTAGCGTAGATATTGATAAGCAGACCAAGTTGTCTGTAAAGGGTATTGATAAGCAACTTGTCGGCTCTGCAGCTGCAAAAATTCGCTCTTTCCGTAAGCCTGAGCCTTACAAAGGTAAAGGGATTAAGTATGCGGATGAGAGAATTCTGCGTAAAGCTGGTAAAGCTGGTAAGTAAGATAGATTTCAAGTAAGGAGCTTAACCGTGGATGTTTCCCAAAAAAGACGTGTTTCAAGACTTAAACGTCAAGCACGAGTTAGAAAAAAAATACGTGGGACTAGTGAATGCCCCCGACTGTCTGTATTTCGTAGTGCCAAGCATATCTACGCACAGATTATTGATGATGTAACCGGTAAGACTTTGGTTGCAACATCAACTCTTGCTAGTGATGTTGAAGCGCCATACAGCGGTAATGTCGGAGCGGCTAAGGCAGTTGGTAGTTCAATTGCTAAAAAGGCTCTCGCTCAAGATATTAACAATGTTGTTTTCGACCGTAACGGGTTCCTGTATCAGGGGCGTATTCAAGCGCTTGCTGATGCTGCAAGAGAAGCCGGCTTGAAACTGTAGAGGAGAAGGTTTGTGCTACACATTGATCCCAATGAATTCGAATTGACCGATCGGGTCATTCATATTAACCGTAACTCAAAGGTTGTCAAAGGCGGACGTCGTTTCAGCTTTTCGGCATTAGTTATTGTTGGTGATGGCAATGGCCATGTAGGCTATGGTCTTGGTAAAGCTAAAGAGGTTCCTGAGGCAATCCGTAAGGGTGTTGAGCAAGCACGTAAGAGCTTGATCAAGGTGCCGATTCAGGAAGGTAAAACAATTCCTTACGACGTCATTGGTAAATATGGTGCCGGGAAAGTTTTGTTGAAGCCTGCGTCAGATGGTACCGGTGTTATTGCTGGTGGCGCTGTACGTCCTATTCTGGAAGCTGTTGGCATTGGAAATATCCTGACTAAGTGTTTGGGTTCCAACAATCCTCATAATGTCGTTAAGGCAACCATGAGTGCATTGAAGATGCTTAAGAGTCCAGAAGAGATCCATGCCCGTCGTGGCATCACTAAAGAACAATAAGTTTCTGCAACTAGGAGATAAATCATGGCGGCGGAAGTGAAAGTCACCCTTAAAAAAAGTCCGATTGGTCGTAAGGCCTATTTTTCCAAAGTGCTCAAAGGTCTTGGATTGAATCGTATGCACCAGACAGTTACTTTACAGGATACCCCCGAAATTCGTGGGATGATCAGTAAGGTTGAACACATGGTTGCTGTTGAAGACTGATATTATCTAGAGGATATCAAGATGGATTTAAGTAATCTTAAACCGGCTGCCGGTTCAACAAAAAATAGAAAACGTATTGGTCGTGGTCAAGGATCCGGAACAGGTAAAACTTCCGGTAAGGGTCACAAAGGACAAAATGCGCGTAGTGGTGGAGGCGTTAAGCCTGGCTTCGAAGGTGGGCAGATGCCACTTCAACGAAGAATTCCTAAGCGTGGTTTTGTTTCCAGAAATAAGAAAGTCTATAACTTGATTAATCTTCGCGATCTTGATGCATTTGAGACCGGTACGGTTGTAGATTTGGCGCAGTATGGTAGTGCAGGACTGGTCAATGGTATTAAAGATGGTGTCAAGATTCTTGCCGATGGTGAGTTGACAAAGGCGTTGACCGTCTATGCTCATAAATTTAGTAAGACTGCGGTGGCTAAGATTGAAGCTGCTGGCGGCAAGGTCGAGGTTATTTAATTTATGTCGACCCTGCAGAATATTCTTGCTATCCCCGAATTGCGGCGCAGAATTCTCTTTACCTTGGCTATGCTAGCGGTTTATCGCGTTGGTTGTCATGTTCCTACTCCAGGAATTGATGCACAGGTTTTGGCAAAGTTTTTCGAGGGTACCGAAGGTACACTGCTGGGTCTAGTAAGTGCGTTTACCGGTGGAGCATTGCAGCAAATGGCTGTATTTGCCTTGGGTATTATGCCTTACATTAGTGCTTCGATCATTTTACAACTATTGACTGTTGTGTTTGAACCGATTGAAAAACTATCTAAGGATGGTGAGCAAGGTCGGAAGAAAATAACTGAGTACACCCGCTATGGAACAATTGCTTTGGCAATTATTCAGGGTACCGGTATTGCTGTTGGTTTACAATCGATGGTCGGTCCTGCAGGTGAGCCTGTAGTGCCTAACCCTGGTATTGGTTTTATTTTGTTGACGGTAATTACATTAACTGCCGGTACGGCTTTTATTATGTGGTTAGGTGAGCAAATTACCGAGCGTGGAATTGGCAACGGAATTTCATTGATAATATTTGCTGGTATTGTTGCAGGTATGCCATCGGCGATTGTTAATTCTATCAGTTTGGTGCAAACCGGTGCAATGTCGCCAACCATAGTTCTTTTCATTTTAGGTTTAATGTTAATAACGGTTGCGGCAATAGTTTATATGGAGCGAGCACAGAGACGTGTGCCGATTCATTATGCTAAGCGTGTCGTTGGTATGCGTAATATGGGTGGACAGGCCAGTCATTTGCCATTGAAGATAAATATGAGTGGTGTTATTCCGCCAATCTTTGCTAGTTCTATTATGATGTTTCCAGCAACGATTGCTAATTTTATTGAAGCGCCTTGGGTTGATACTATGACAGCGTATTTGTCTCCAACTCATTGGGTGTACAATATTTTTTATATTGCTTTTATTGTCTTCTTTTGCTACTTCTACACGGCTATAACATTTAACCCGGTCAACGTTGCTGATAATATCAAGAATCAGGGTGGTTTTGTGCCAGGCATTCGCCCGGGCAAAGAGACTGCAGATTACCTTGATATTGTTTTGAGTCGTTTGACCTTTGTTGGTGCAGTTTATATATCACTCGTTTGTGTATTGCCTACATTGCTTATTAGTCAGCTTAATGTACCGTTTTTCTTTGGTGGTACTTCTCTGTTGATTGTTGTCGGTGTAGGTATGGATACGGCATCACAAATTGAGGCACACTTAATTTCACGATCCTATGAAGGTTTCATGAAGGGCGTGACCTTAAAAGGTCGTCACGGCTAGAATTGGTAGATTGATGAAGATTATATTGTTAGGACCTCCTGGCGCCGGTAAAGGAACACAGTCGGCGATGCTGGTGGAAAGATATAAGATTCCACAGATTTCTACGGGTGATATGCTGCGTGCCGCAGTTGCTGCAAAGTCTCCGATGGGGATTAAAGCTAAAGAGTGTATGGATTCTGGTGATTTGGTCCCTGATGAAGTTGTTGTAGGAATTGTTCGCGAACGTTTACAGGAAGAAGATTGCAATGGTGGATTTATTCTTGATGGATTTCCCCGGACAACTCCGCAAGCTGATTCTTTAAAGCAAGTACTGATTGATCTAGGGAAACAAATTGACGCTGCAGTTTCACTGCAGGTTGATACCGAGTCCTTGGTAGAACGTTTAACTGGTCGGCGTACTTGTGCTGATTGTGGCAAAGGCTTCCATCTACGCTACGATCCACCTGCTGACAATGGGACATGTAGTGCCTGTGGTGGTGAATTAACCCAGCGTGCAGATGATTGTGAAGAAACTATTCGGAATCGAATGGAAGTATATCATCAGGTTACTGCCCCGTTAGAGACATACTATAGTGACCAAGGTATTTTGCAGTGTGTTGACGGTATGGGAGAAATCGGCGCAGTTCAGCAAGCGATTGTTGCCACTCTTCAAGGTTAGTGACGTTGATTATTGTTAAATCTCCAGCTGAAGTAGAAAAAATGCGCCACGCTGGTTCTTTGGTTGCAGAAGTTCTGCAAATGCTGCGTGAAAAAGTTCAACCAGGTATTACAACGTACGAACTTGATCAGTTAGCAGAAAAACAATGTGTTAAGTGGAAGGCAAGACCGGCCTTCAAAGGTTACGGTGGCTTTCCTTTTACTATTTGTGCTTCGCCAAACGATCGAGTTGTCCATGGTTTTGCTAATCATGACCCATTGCAAAATGGAGATATTGTCAGCGTCGATTTTGGCTTGATAGTTGATGGGTTCCATGGAGATTCAGCGGTAACCATTCCGGTTGGTGAGATTGATTTAGAGACTCAACGCTTGTTGCAAGTAACTAAAGAATCACTGGAATGTGGTATTGCTGCTGCGGTTCCTGGTGGATATTTGTCTGATATTTCTAATGCTGTTCAGGTTCGAGTTGAACAAGCTGGATTTAGTGTAGTTCGCGAATTTGTTGGTCATGGAATTGGCCGCAAGTTGCATGAAGATCCACAGATTCCAAATTATGGTGCGCCAGGTCGAGGCCCAAGATTGAAATCTGGTATGACTTTGGCGATTGAGCCAATGGTAAATGTTGGTTTGTCAGGGGTTAGAGTTCTTGAGGATGGTTGGACGGCAGTAACGGTTGACGGTAAATTGTCTGCTCACTTTGAGCATACAATTGCAATTACCGACAATGGGCCAGAAATACTGACTCAGGTGATAAAATAATAATTGTTAGATCTATCATTTGTTGATAGACGAAATTGATCGGAAAAGGATCTCAAAATGAAGGTTAGAGCTTCGGTTAAGAAGATCTGTGATAAATGCAAGGTTATCAAACGCAAAGGTGTTATCAGGATCATCTGCGAGAATCCCAAACACAAGCAGCGTCAGGGATAATTCCCTAGGAGGAAAAATTGGCACGTATTGCTGGAGTCGACTTACCGCGTAATAAACGCATTGAAGTGGCCATGACTTATATTTATGGGATTGGTCATACTACATCCCAGAAAGTTCTTGCTCAGGCTGGGGTAGATTTTAATGCCCGTACTGATGATTTAACTGAGTCAGAGTTAGCTAAGATTCGTGAACTTGTTGATCGTGATTGCCGTGTTGAAGGTGATTTACGTCGTGAGATTACAATGAATATGAAGCGCTTGATGGACCTCGGTTGTTACCGTGGGTTACGTCATCGTCGTGGCTTGCCTGCACGTGGTCAGAATACCAAGAATAATTCACGGACCCGTAAGGGGCCGAAGAAAACAGTTGCTGGTAAGAAGAAATAAAGTGGAGTAATTCATGGCTAAATCAGGTAAAAAAGTCGGGCGTAAAAAGGTCGAAAAAAAGAATATTGCTAAAGGTGTTGTTCATATTCAATCCACCTTTAATAATACTATTGTAACTATCTGTGATCCAGTTGGTAATGTAGTTGCTTGGTCAACTTCAGGAGCAAAAGGTTTCAAAGGTTCTCGTAAGAGTACTCCCTTTGCTGCTCAGATTGCTGCCGAAGATGCTGCAACAAAAGCTATGGAGCATGGTATGCGTTCAGTTGAGGCCTATGTAAAAGGGCCTGGTAGTGGACGTGAGTCAGCATTGCGAGCACTTTCGCTAGCTGGTTTGACAGTTACTATGATAAAGGACGTAACACCGATACCACACAATGGTTGTCGTCCACCTAAACGTCGTCGCGTTTAAGCAACAAGGAGGAAGAAGTTGTCTAGATATTCTGGTCCAGTCTGCCGACAGTGCAGAAGAGAAAATTCAAAACTGTTCCTGAAAGGGGACAGATGTTATACCGATAAATGTGCACTGGAACGGCGTAATTATGCTCCGGGTCAGCATGGACAGCGGCGTACTAAAGTCTCTGATTATGGTACACAGTTACGCGAAAAGCAAAAGATGAAGCGTACTTATGGTATTCAGGAAAAGCAGTTTAGACTTTGTTTTTCTAAGGCTGACGGCATGAAGGGTGTGACAGGTGAGAACCTGTTGACACTTCTTGAACGTCGCCTTGATAGCGCTATTTACCGTCTTGGCTTTGCAGTTTCTCGCGCACAAGCACGTACATTGGTACGCCATGGTCATTTCTTGGTAAATGATCGTAAGGTTGATATTCCATCATACTTGGTGCGTCCCAACGACGTTGTTACTTTGCGGGAGAAAAGCCGTGAAGTTACAAGTATTAATGAGTCTCTCGATAGTGTAATGCGTCGTGGCTTGCCTTCATGGGTAGAGCTCGAGCGTGATGCTTTCAAGGGTATCATTAAGACATTGCCACAGCGTAGTGAATTGACTACACCAGAGTTCCAAGAGCAACTTATTGTTGAACTTTACTCTAAGTAATTTATAACCTCATCAGGAATTCTTGAGAGGGAGATTTAATATATGTACAATAACTGGAGAGACCTAATCAAACCAACGCGTTTGGAGGCAACTGAGTTGACCGAAACATATGGTAAATTCGTTGCTGAGCCTTTTGAGCGTGGGTTTGGTACAACTTTGGGTAACTCATTACGTCGCATACTTTTGTCATCCTTGCAGGGCGCTGCTATTACTTCTGTGCGGATTAAAAATGTCCAGCATGAGTTTTCTAGTGTCGTTGGTGTCACTGAAGACGTAACCGATATTATCCTTAATTTAAAAGGGGTAAAGGTACGTATTCATGGACATGACGATCGCAATATCCGGATTGTCCAAAAGGGCGCTGGAGTTGTTAAAGCAGGGGATATAATTACCGACAGTAATGTCGAAATTCTTAACCCAGATCATCATATAGCTACATGTGGTGAAGAGACTCAGTTAGAAATTGATATGACTGTTGCTATGGGCAAGGGTTATGTCTCGGCAGAAAAAAATAGAGATGATAGCGCTCCGGTTGGAACTATTCCAATTGATGCAATTTTTTCTCCTATAGCCAAAGTTAATTACAATGTCTCCAATGCTCGAGTCGGTCAAATTACCGATTATGACAAATTGACGTTGGAAGTTTATACTGACGGCAGTGTAAAACCTGAAGATGCAGTTGCCTTTTCGGCAAAAATTTATAAAGAGCAATTGCAGCTATTCATCAATTTTGATGAAACAGATGAGCCAGTAGCAGAAACTGAAGATACCGATAAACATAAGGTTAACGAAAACCTTTATCGTTCGGTTGAAGAGTTAGAGTTGTCTGTACGTAGTGCAAATTGCTTGAAAAATGCTCAGATTAATCTGATTGGTGAATTAGTTCAAAAATCAGAAGCTGAAATGCTGAAGACTCAGAATTTTGGTAGAAAATCTCTGAATGAAATTAAAGATATACTATCCGATATGGGATTGGGACTCGGCGTCAAGTTAGAGGGTTTCCCGGATCCTGATTATTTGAAACTGATCCAAAAAGGTCAGGACGAAGAATAAATTCCCTGCGGTAGGTTTTTTGAAAGGAACAGAATAATGCGTCACAATAAGTCCGGCAGAAAGTTAGGCCGTAAGCCAGATCATCGTCAACACATGATGCGTAATATGGTTACCTCTTTTTTCGAGTACGAAAAGATTACAACCACTGTTACACGTGCTAAAGAGCTACGTAAGCTTGTTGATAAAATGATTACTTTGGGTAAGCGCGGTGATCTTCATGCTCGTCGTCAAGCTATGCAAGTAATTCGTGACCCTAAGTTGGTTGCAAAGTTGTTTGAGATGATTGCACCTCGCTATTCTTCACGTCCCGGTGGTTATACTAGAATTATCAGACTTGTTAATCGACAGGGAGATAATGCTCCTATGGCAATTATCGAGTTGGTTGAAGAGGGCTTTGAAGCTGCTGATACTAGTGATGAAAAAGTTACTGAGGAAGAAACTGCATAATCTAGTTTCATCCAATATATAAATTGTTGTTAACAGGGGGCAGAGACTTTATCTTTGCCCCCTGTTGTCGTTTTTATGGAATGAAACTAGGTACTAAGCAATGGTGATATTGTCGGTTATTTAAGTTTTATTTTAAGTATTTTTGGTTTGGTGATTGTTAATTTCATAATCAATTCAGGTGATTTATATGCATGAACAAAAAATGAAAGTATTGCACGATTCGGTTCGTAAACTGTTGCACCGCAGTGCTACTTCTAATCTTAAAAATGCATTAAGTAAGATCCACCCAGCAGATATTGCTCACCTGTTTCGTTTCTTTGAGTTTCATGAACAGATAACTCTGCTTGATTGTGTTCCAGAGTTGGATCGAGTCGCAGATATTATGGCGGAACTCGAAGCTGATTCTGTGCCTGGTATCGCTGTTCTGCTGGATAGAGATTATTTAGTAAAAATCGTAAGAACAATGGCGAATGACGATAGTGCTGAGTTTATCCGTTGTTTACCTGATGATTTAGCTGATGAAATTTTGGCTCAACTTCAAGATGACATTGACGATGGCACCGAAGAGCTCCTTGGATATGATGAAGATACCGCTGGTGGTATCATGTCAACCGATGTGTTCTATTTAGGTCAAAAATTAACCGTAAAAGAGGCGATTGAAAAACTCCAAGATGCAGAAGACTACGAGATGGTTTTTTATGTTTATGTTACTGATGAACATAACCATTTAGTCGGTGTTCTCTCGCTGCGTCAACTTCTTACTGTTCCACCAAGCACTCAGCTTGGCAGTATCATGTCGACCAATGTTATGCGCGTTCGAACTGATATGGACCAGGAAGAAGTTGCCGAGATTGTTGCTAAGTACAATATTCTTGCTATTCCTGTTGTTGATGACCAAGGGAAGTTACTTGGGTTGATTACTGTTGATGACGTTATTGATGTTATGCGTGATGAAGCAACCGAAGATATTTTGCGGATGGCAGGTACTACTGAAGAGGAAATGTTGCTTGGTTACAAATCCTTGCAGATTGCAAAACTTCGTTTGCCGTGGTTGCTTACTACTTTGATTGGTGGTGTCGTTACCGGTACCTTAATGTGGTATTTTAAGGCGACCTTGCAGGAAGCAATTATGTTAATTTCATTCATTCCAGTTATAACGGGTATGGGAGGAAATGTCGGCAGTCAGACATCAACGATTCTGGTACGAGGTTTCGCTACTGGTAGAATTGATTTTTCTATGTTGCGGCGGGTGTTTTTGAAGGAACTTCGAGTAGGCTTAATTATGGGCCTAGTCTGTGGTTTTACTATCGCAGCAGTCGCAACTATATGGCACCAGAACGTCTATTTTGGTGTAGTCGTTGGGGTGGCGATGGTTACAGCTATTACTCTTGCCGCTTGTATGGGGGTTTTGGTTACTGCCTTTTTCAAAAAAGTTGGTATCGATCCAGCTATTGCATCGAGTCCTATCGTGCAAACGGTAAACGATATTACTGGAATTTTGATCTATTTTAGTACCGCTACCTTGTTCCTACCGTACCTAGTTAACTAAGTCCTAGTACTAATGGCGTCGCAGGTTAGTAGTAGTGAAGCTTTGGTTATGCGCCATACACATTATGGTGAAGCCGACATGATTCTCACCTTGTTTACATCCGAGTATGGATTGCAGCAAGGGTTCGCAAAATCTGCCCGCAAAAGTAGGAAACGTTTTGGTGCAGTGCTTGAACCCTTTACTCAAGCTATATTCCAATGGAAACAAGGGCAGGGCTCAATGTGGTTTTTGCAGGACGCAGAGTTGCTTACTACTAGGGTCTCGTTACGTGAATCTCTTTCCCGCTTAGCAATGGCTAGTTACGGCGTAGAGCTTGTCAGTCTATTGCTTGAAGATGGAGAGTCACACCCCCATATTTATGAACTGCTTTGTAGCTTTTTGGATTTTCTTAGTAATGGTGGAGATGAATCCATCGCGCGATTGTTATTCGAATTGAGGCTAATTTATTTGCTTGGTTACATGCCCCACTTACTACATTGCAGTGAATGTCTGAAAATTTTTTCTGATGAAAAGGTTAGTTTTGATGCCAATCGTGGTGGCTGCCTTTGTTGCGATTGTGCCGGTAGTATTGCAATGGATATTGACCTGATGACCATAGGTTCTTTGGCGCGATCACTCAAGGTTTCACATCGTCAATTTGATGGGTTTAGCTTTGGATATAAAACCTTGCAAGAGGCAACCGCTATTTTTAATCAAGTGCTTGAATTGAATTTGCCTTATAAGCCTAAGTCGTTAAAATTTCTGCCCTGAATATCCCCCCGCAAATCTTGACATATCCACGGGTGGAAGCTAAACTCCCCCATCAAATTTTTAATTTAAATTATCATTTATAGATGTTTACTACTGCATTATTGGAGGTCATGTGACTTTTCAGAATTTAATTCTTTCCCTACAGAACTATTGGGCAGAACAAGGCTGTATTATCCAGCAACCTTATGAT
>JADGED010000259.1 GCA_016744555.1 Desulfuromonadaceae bacterium | reverse complement strand
CTTTTATAGTGTGCAACGTTCAAATTCTGGCTGGAATACAGGAATATTTGTCTATATTGGTCTAACATTACTAACCAGCCTCATCGCCAGTAGTGTTGGTCTATACCTTAACACCAAACGACTAAACCGTCGGGGGGACCACATAAATGCAACAATGGTTTTAAGTCTCGTTATTTCTGCAATTGGGCTACTAATCTTTTTACGCTACGCATTATTTTAAGCCACTTCAATTAATATAAATCGTCCCACTTTAAAGTTCCTTCGCGTAACAATGTAACTTCTTTTGCTGGGTTATTGAGCAAATAACGGACCAAGCCAGACAGCTGAAAGCTTCTTCCATCTAACTCCGCCTGCTCCAAACCAGAACCAACTCCCGAGAACAATACTTTGTACATCTGTAATTGAAACTGATTCATCAACACCGGTTTAATTTCTCCAAATACGGAACCAGCAACGGCAGCACGACAAGTGGAGACATCGGTAGAACTTATGCTGCGACAAAACAATGGCCGCACCGGGTAAATTGTGCAGCTACCATTAGCGTCCAAAAAAGCACACTTACGCCGCATCACTAACCGTTCATCATCGTCCAAGCCACGCACAGCGCTCCAAAGACTATCAAGCTTCAACCTCACTTGTTCCAAATCATCTAGCGCAAACTTACGGACAAATCGAGCTATTGCAATCCCTTCAAGCAAAGTGATTGAAACATTTACGACACAACAATCCTGACAACCAGCACCACATACAATTAAACTCCGATCGCTGTCATCGTAACGCTGAATAAGCTTTTCGGCATCGGCACATACGAGGTTAAGCTCGGACAATAATCTATCAATCCCATCGCTACCAATTAATGGTACAGCAAAACGTTGCTTTGTTTTTTGCAGTAAAGAGTTAAAGTCATATTTTTCCATAGTTTTAATTACACCCCTCTGGTATCTCTTCAAGACAAGGAACCTTGTTGATTTCCTAAACCTCTGTTATCTTATCCACGGCTAATTTACAAGGTAATTAATTATGCCGTAGATGTACTTTGCTGACAAATTCTAACTACATATAACTGCCATCAATTTCCACCCAAACTTGTTTGAGGGATTAATGGACCACAATACGCTGATATTAATAGCTTTGGCACTAGGGGCAGGTTTACTCGTCGGCTGGCTAATTGCGCGACTGCAAGCCAATCGACAATTACAACAAAAGCTCGATAGCGAGCAACGGTTACGTGAAGAGCTATTGCAGCAACTCGCTAGTTTCAAAGTACAACTGCAAGCAGAAAAGCAGCTTGGCAAAGAAAAATTACAGCTACTCGAAGAAAACCGCCAACAAGCAGAAAAAAACTTTCGCGCCCTTTCAGCGCAAGCATTGGCGGCAAACAATAAAAACTTTTTAGATTTGGCAACCTCAACATTGACGGGCTTTCAACAACAAGCGCAAGGAGATCTAGAAAACCGCCAGCAAGCAATAGATCAATTAATTAAGCCGTTACAGACCTCGCTGCAAAAAGTTGATAGTAAAATTGAGCAACTAGAACAAAAACGCAGCGGTGCATACGCCCGCCTTGATGAACAATTAAAATCGTTACTTACTAGTCAGGTCAAACTAGAATCGGAAACCGGCAATTTAGTTCGAGCGCTACGTACTCCTGCTGTACGTGGTCGCTGGGGCGAGATCCAACTACGCAAAGTGGTAGAGATGGCAGGGATGGTAAACTACTGCGACTTTATCGAACAAGAAACTGCAGATGAAGGACGACTGCGGCCAGATATGATTATCAAGTTGCCTAATGGTCGCAATATTATTGTTGACTCTAAAGCACCGCTACAAGCCTACCTTGAATCGCTTGAAGCGACTAGCGATGATCAGCGCAATGCCTGCCTGACCCACCATGCTAGACAGATTCGCACTCACTTACAAAAGTTATCGGCAAAAAACTACTGGGAGCAGTTCCAGCCAACCCCCGAATTCGTGGTACTGTTTTTACCCGGTGAAACTTTCTTTTCTGCTGCGCTAGCCAACGATCCTAGCCTAATTGAAGCTGGAGTTGATCAAAAAGTTTTACTGGCAACACCAACCACCCTTATCGCACTACTACGTTCAGTTGCCTACGGTTGGCGGCAAGAACAACTAACCGAAAATGCCACCGCTATTAGTCAATTAGGGCAAGAAGTGTATGACCGCCTTGCCACCCTTAATCAGCATTTCACTCAAATGGGGAAAAACTTAGGCCGCGCTGTAGACAGTTACAACAAAGGGATGGCATCCCTCGATAGTCGAGTTCTGGTCTCAGCAAGAAAATTTAAAGAACTAGGGACTGGTGGAAGTAAAGAGATTGCTCCAATTGAACAGATTGACAAACTCCCCAGGTCACCGGAAATTCAAGGTTAGGAGTCAGACTTCAGGAGAGGACAGGGTATTTATGCCTTATTCGCCATTAGAAGCGTTTGCGCTTCGTTAGGCGACGAACGAAATTTATCGACCTAACGAGCTTAATTTTGAGCGCTATCTGGCAACAAATTAAGAGAGCCGCAACAAAGCCGAAACCTATTCCCAAATTGCTAACATTGAAAAATGGTAGCAACTCCCGCAACAGAAATAAAAAGAGCTTTCTTTTGCTTCGTTTTCTTTGCGATTCAAAG
>JADGED010000258.1 GCA_016744555.1 Desulfuromonadaceae bacterium | reverse complement strand
GTATAGATATTACTGATCATCTCATCGAAGTAGACCATTGAATCTGGGCGATTTTCTTGGCTTAGAAAAATATCTTTATACACTTGTGTTAAAACTGGAGGCACATTCTTAAACCGCTCGACGTCCATATCAAGTTCGGCCCATAGCTTCAGATCTGATTTAACTTGGAATTGTTCAGACATTTATATCTACCTCCGTTAATAGTTCTATTTAAAAATCAAAAGGGTACGAATGAGACTAGTGATATGAAATTAATCGGTGCAAGTCAAATGGGTAGTTTAAATGAAACCGATGGACGTGATGGTTTTTATTAATAGCGGTGATGTTGTTTCGTATTAAATTCTATTTTGGATGATGCGGTTTTGATTTTGATAAGCTAGATAAGTACTCCTATTGCTGACACAACGCCATTATTAGCAATGTGTCAGCAATAGGCAGTAAATAGATGAAGTGCTGCTGGTGCTGCGGAAATTAAGGTCATATTTGACGAAAATTTACCATTTATTACTGCTTGCAGGAAGCTGCAATGATTTAGTTGGGGCTGCATCAAACTGTGATGCGTGATTGAGCTTAAAGCGCCCCAACTGACTCTTTAGCTCAGCTGCTTGACTTGATAGCTCTTCACTGGTGGCAGCACTCTCTTCAGCGGTAGAGGTGTTCTGCTGGATTACTTGATCAATCTGTTGCATTCCTATGTTGACCTGAGCGATCCCTTGCGCCTGCTCATTGCTTGATGTCGCAATTTCGCTGATTAGGTTGGTTACTGTGTCAATTGATTTGACAATTTCATCTAGGGCATCGCCAGTGCGCTCGGCAATTTGAGTTCCATTATGGGCTTTTTGAATTGAACCTTCAATTAAGTCGGCAGTTTCAGAGGCTGCCTTAGCGCTACGGGCTGCAAGGTTGCGGACCTCTTCTGCAACTACCGCAAACCCCTTACCATGTTGACCAGCACGAGCGGCTTCAACTGCTGCATTGAGTGCAAGCAAGTTGGTTTGGAAAGCGATTTCATCAATAACTTTTATAATTTTGTTGATATCTTGACCCGCAGCATTAATTTCACCCATAGCGGAAATCATTTCGGCCATCCGTTCACTGCCAGAAGTAGCCGCTTGGCTTGCTGTTGCTGTTAATTGATCTGCTTGTTGTGCATGTTCAGCACTTGTCGTTATTTTACCACTGATTTGATTCATTGAGCTGCTAACTTCTTCAACAGCTGACGCCGACTGTGCCGCACCATCGGAGAGCAATTGAGCAGAAGTACTGACTTGTGAACTACCGCTATCTATTTGCTGGCCAGCAACTTGTAAGTCGGACACCATTCTAGTTAGGTCTTCGCCTAGTTTGGTGATAGCTTGGCGTAGGGTATCTTTCTCATCATGTGGAGTGACTTCAAAGGTTAGGTCGCCATTGGCTAATTGTTGTAGTGGTTTTACTATGTCAGACTGTAAGCTATCCGCCATGGTGTCAAGGGTTCGCGCTGTTTCACCTAGTTCATCTTTCTGAGTCAAGTTGAGGCGCTTGTCCAAATGTCCATGGCCGATATCGGTTAGGGCATTTTTAACCATATTAATTGGTCTAACAATCAATTTACGCAGCATGAAAAACAGCGCTAGCCAAGTTATCGTAATGCTGATTATGCACATGGCGATATTTCTAATTATGTTTTGATTGCTTGCAGTAACTAGGTCTTTGCTTTGTTGGGTCTTTATTTGATTGAACTTTGCTAAGCTGAAATCGAGGTAAAGAACTCCTGCTAGACTGCCAATTTCAGCATCATCGTGACATTCCATGCATTTTTGTTCATAGCTATGAGAGTGGGCAATGAAGAAGGTACTAGGGGTCTCATTTTCGATCTGTATCTTGTCTCTAGATCCAGAAATGGTTATGTCGGAGCGGGTTTGATCAAGTTGATCTTTTTTACTTGAATATGTAGTTACCCCTTGCGGGTTAACAAGTCCAACTTCTACAACTCCAGGGACTTGCCCCAAGCCGGTTATCAACTCGTCAAAGACTTCCATTTCTCCACGTTCAAGAGATCCTTTGGTTCCAATCTCTAAACTTTTAAACAGGCTCTGTGCCTCTTTTATTGCACCATCGTGGATAATCTTTAGCGAGCGCTCTTGTTGTGTTTGAAGAAGATCTTTGGACTGCAATGCCGAGATAGTAAAGCTAATCCCAAGAATAAGAAGCAGTATTAATATCAATACCCCACCAATTTTGCTTTGAATACTGTTCATATTCATGAATAACCTCTTAAGAAGGAGTGGTTAGCATGGTGCCTGAACGTAAATACACCGCATCATACGGTTATATGCTGATCTAAATCAACTCTTCTAATGTTAACTGCGCCCATGTTTTTAAATTTTTTGCAAGATATGTTTTAAGTCTAATTAGTGTTTAGCTTGGTGGTTTAAATGGATCTTTTGCTAGTATGTAACAGTATGACTTTGTCTGATGTTTTGCTAAAGCAGGTCTACAATGTTATGTATGTCGTCTAAAGGTTGGCATTGTTAATACCTGTTTAACCGTTAGTAAATTACTCGATAGTTCAAAAGGTAAGATATGAAAAGCATAGAGCTAAACAGCAAAACTCCAGTTGGCGCAATCCATTATGGCTGGATAATTGTTGCTGTCGGCACTTTGACAATCATGTCT
>JADGED010000257.1 GCA_016744555.1 Desulfuromonadaceae bacterium | reverse complement strand
ACAAGATCGTGTCTTGTTAGAGGCAGTCGCTACCGCCACTGAGCAAGTGTTACCAGAATCAGGGCGTGAAATAGGTGTTCCTATTTCTAACAGTTCCGACCAGTTGCATCACGGTGATGTGGTTCTTGCCGCCATTACCTCTTGTACTAACACTTCTAACCCAGCTGTAATGATGGCAGCCGGATTGGTGGCAAAAAAAGCAGTTGAAAAAGGTTTACGACAAAAGTCATGGGTTAAAACCTCGTTAGCACCAGGGTCAAAAGTTGTAACCGATTATCTTGCAACGGCTGGTTTGCAGCCATTTCTTGATAAGCTTGGGTTTAATATTGTTGGCTATGGATGCACAACTTGTATCGGCAACTCTGGACCGTTAGACGAATCGATTGCTACGGCTATAGATGATGGTGAACTAAGTGTATGCTCTGTCCTTTCGGGCAACAGAAATTTTGAAGGACGGATTCATCCGCAAATTAAAGGAAACTGGCTTGCTTCACCACCATTAGTTGTCGCCTTTGCGCTTGCTGGGACAACTATGATTGATTTGACCAGTGAAGCGCTTGGCATGGACGATCTTGGTCAGCCTGTTTATTTAAAAGATATTTGGCCGAGTAGCACAGAGATTGCCGAGATGGTTGCCAAGGTTAATGCACAGATGTTTATTAATGAATATGATGCAGTATTCAGCGGTGACGACAGTTGGCGCAACTTGCCCGTTCCAGACGGATTGACTTACGCTTGGAATCCAGATTCTACCTATATTCAGCGACCAACATTTTTTGACCAGTTGCAACGTACTGATGGTCATCCAGGCTTTGTTAATGCGCAGATGCTTGCTTTGCTTGGTGATTCAATTACTACCGATCATATCTCTCCTGCTGGTGCAATTAAGGGTGATAGCCCTGCGGGGCAATATCTACAACAACATAAAATTGTTGAACAAGAATTTAATTCTTATGGGTCACGCCGCGGCAACCACGAAGTGATGGTGCGTGGTACTTTTGCTAATATTCGTTTACGTAATAAATTGCTACCTGGAACCGAAGGGGGAGTTACAAAGTATCACCCATCTGGCGAGGCAATGAGTATTTTTTCTGCTGCTCGTAACTATGAGAAAAATCAGTTACCGTTGGTTGTAGTTGCGGGGAAAGAATATGGTACTGGCTCAAGTCGAGATTGGGCCGCGAAGGGAACATTATTGCTTGGTGTCAAGGCTGTTATTGCTGAAAGTTACGAGCGGATTCACCGTTCCAACCTCGTTGGTATGGGGGTTTTACCGTTACAATTTACCGACGGGGACTCTGCCGAAAATCTAAGTTTAGATGGTAGTGAAATGTTAAGTTTAGCACCGATTGCAAGGTTAAGTGCTAAACCGCTTCTCTCTTTGGTCATAACCAGAACTGACGGTAGGGAACAAACAGTGAAGGTTCTCTGTCGATTAGATACAGAACAAGAGGTGGGGTATTTTCAGAGTGGTGGCATTCTTAATCACGTTTTATTGCAGTTGATGGCCTAGTATTGCGTGCTTCCCAATGTGCGCTAGCGACTTTCTTGATTGAGTTTGAAGGTCGCTAGCGCGTGTATTTATTTGATTTGTTGAGCTTTTAATTTTCCGGTTTTATTTCGGCCAGCTACCAAAAGGTTGCTTTTCGAATTTCATCTCTTTGTTGCGTCCTTGATAGATGTTGATCCAAGCATTCCAGTTTTTTGTGTCAGCTTGTGGGTAATCAAGGCGGTAATGGCTGCATCGACTCTCTTTGCGTAGTAACGATGCTTTCAATTTCATTTCAGCATTGATAATCATATTGGCGGTTTCGTGTGCCAAGCGTAGTTCATGCATATCGCTGGCACGTAGCATCGGCAGGTGGTGGTCACGCAACTCTTCTATATAAGCTAATGCCGCTTTTAGCAGGTTCTCTTTTTTTATATAAAGGATAAAATTTGGAATCATAATCCCTTGCAATGTTTGGGTAACCCAAGCCGGGCTGTAGCCCTGTTCCCGTTTTAATGGTGCGAGGATTTCTTTTTTAAGTGCCTTGAGTTTGGCGCTTGGAATTTTTGGTAGCTCTATCCCTTTACAATATTCTGCCGCTGCTTCGGCAACGATTGCCCCTTGAACTGCAGAACCAGCTAACGAAGAACCTACTTGGGTATAGATCGCTCCGGCCATATAGGAACCGAGTGCGTCACCTGCAGCGTAGAGGCCGGGGATATTAGATGCACCTTCGGCGTTTATGGGTACCAATCCTTCAGATTTGTGAATTGACATACCGGCAGAAGAACCACCAACGGTGCTACCTCCTGCCATTCCTGGTGGCGGTCCATCACCACCGGCATGGGAACCATTTTCTGGAGGTGGTCCGGGGCGGCGTTTCCCCTCGCTAAATTCTTTTGGCCGAGTCGGGCCACCACTAATACGTTTACCACTAAACTGTCCGGGAGGTCCGCCGCCAAGTGGATTGCCAGCCATGTAGGCTTGATAGTTCATCTCTACGCCGAGGTCATGGTGTACATCTATACCGGTCAATCCCGGTTTGCGATCAAACATGCCGTGCCAGCCATCGTAGCAGGCTGCCGGGTTGGTCGCTTGCCCTGGGTGGCCGTCGTTCCACTCTTTGCCTGTCACCTTTGCACCAACTTTGTACGCCATAACGGTACCAT
>JADGED010000256.1 GCA_016744555.1 Desulfuromonadaceae bacterium | reverse complement strand
ATTTCATGCAATAGTAGTTATATTGTTCTATAACGATTTATATTTATTAGTGGCATTGATAGCCTTATTAAAATTTTAGAGACAGTAAAGTGCCTGTTTTATAGACTTTTTTTGATTGTTACTGTAACCTAGTAAAATTGTCAAAAATTGTAAAGTGTGTTGTTGATTCAAGGGTGGGGCTGGGAGTTGTTTTATGTTGGAGTTTTGCCGTGAATACAAATAAAATTTTAGTTATTGATGACGAAAACTTGATTTGTTATTCCCTTGTTAAAATGCTTAAGGGGCTAGGTTATCCTGTTGAAATAGCAAACACTGGTGTCGATGCTCAACTAAAATTAGCAAGCTTCAAACCCGACCTCGTCATTCTTGATGCCACCTTACCAGATATTGATGGATTGCAACTGTTGGAACAGTTGAAGGCTGACAATAGCAGTTTGCCGATTATCCTTATGTCTTCAGGATTTCATTCTGATTTAGCGTTTAAGGCATTCAATCTTGGGGTGGAAGAGTATATAGGTAAGCCGTATATTCTTGAGAAGGTGGAACAGTCGCTTGAAAAAATATTTATTAATCAGCAGTTGAGTCAAGATTTAAGTAGTCATCATCCACGGCTAAGAAAAAAACACCTGCCCGATCAACTTGTCGGGAATTGTCCATCAATGGTTGATCTGTTTAAAACTATGAGTAACTGTGCTCAGCAGGATTGTAAAACAATTCTTCTCCTTGGTGAAAGTGGTACCGGTAAAGAGTTGGTTGCACATGGTATCCACGATCTAAGCGCTAGAGAAGGCGCTCCTCTAGTTGAAGTTAATTGCGCCTCTATACCAGATAATTTATTGGAAAATGAACTGTTTGGGCATGAAAAAGGGGCATATACAGATGCCGGAAGTCGCGAAGTTGGTGTCTTTGAACAGGCAGAGGGTGGCACTGTATTTCTCGATGAAATTGGTGATATGCCGCTCAATATGCAGGCTAAAGTCTTAAAAATAATCGAAAATAGAAAATTTCGTCGTCTAGGTGGTTCGAAAGAGATCGAATCAAATATCAGAATTATTGCAGCGACCAATCAAAATTTAGCAGAAATGGTTAAAGAGAAGAAATTTCGTGGTGATCTCTATTATCGGCTAAATATGATGACTATCGTTCTAAAACCTCTGCGGGAGCGAAAAAGATGTATTCCTAGTATGGTGGAATATTTTATCGATCGTCTCAATGATGAGTACGGCCGCAGCGTTAACGGTATTTCGAAAGAGGCTATGCGCGTATTGATGGATTACGATTGGCCGGGGAATGTTCGCGAATTACGTAATGCGGTTGAGCGTGCCATGATGCTCGAGCAGGGCAAAGAGTTGTCGATTGACCATTTTTGTCAAGAGACCAGATCAAGCAATTTAAAGGGGGCTGGTTGTATTTTTGGTTGTGCGGAACCGAACAAGGTGGCTATTGTCTTGCCCGTAAGTGGGATAAGTATCGAAGAGGTTGAAAAAGAGTATCTTCGCCAAGCACTCGAGCGTTACGATGGTAATCAAACCAAGGCTGCTAAGTGTTTGGGGTTGACCCTTGATACGTTGCGTTATCGGCGCAAAAAATTCGGACTAGAAAACTATCCAGCTGCACATGACCATAAAGTTCCAACAGAAATAGCTGGGCGTGGTGTCGTGGTCGGTTCTAAAAAAGAAAATACTGGCAGTTAGTTAACCAGTATTACCATTCTCAATATAGTTTGTACTGCGCCCTAGCTTTAGAGCAATCTGTGCAGCTACCTTCCCATCCAGTAGTCACATCAATTTGGCGTGCTTCTATTCAAATTAGATTTTATTTTGTTTCGAACTTGGCGGGCAACCATAAGGTTGATGTTGTTTGGCTTATTAATTCTTTAGGTGCGGGTTTTGTTTTAAATTTGTCTAGGTGAAATGGTTCCGGGGGCTGGCTCTAGCCCCCGGAACATAGCCCAATCACTTATAGGAGAAGTAATCAGTCTTTAGTTGTGTGGCAAGCAAAGCAGCCCTTGTTGTCAAAATCGGTCGATGCTGATGCTGACTGCATTGCGGTATAATCCCAGCGGAGGGCATCTGGGTAGCTAGAACCGTGTGCCCGGTGGCAGGAAAGGCAAGTAACTATATCGTCGTCACCTGCATTGCCAAACGGGTTAGAGATTACAGTGCTGCTCGGATTAGCCGTTGCGAGTGGGGCGATATAATTATAGGCTGCGGTTACACCAGGGGATGAAGCAATCGTTCCATCGACTGCTGCATAGCCTTCGTACTCTCCGCCGGCACTGCTTAAAGCAAAGTCAGTTGGGTGGCGTAGCCATGGATTAGTATTGTCAATATCGGTGCCATCGTGGATCATCCCGCCTGCCCCATCATTACTGTGAAACAGTCCATGACACTGTGCGCAAAGGTAGCTAATTGTTTGAGTGTCCATGCTAGCGGTTGCGGTTGAAGCGCGGTCAACGCCGTAGTAGGCATTATGGTCGGAGGCGCTTACAGAACGTTCCCAGTCATCATCCTCGTAACCAAGGATGCCACGGAGGAAGCGGTAGCTTTTGGCAACAGTAGAGCCATCGATGGTAGTGTCGTCGCCGTGGTGGGCGCCACGGACATCGGCAAAATCGTCGGCATTGGTATGGCTGCCGTGACAGCCGTTGGTTCCAGCAC
>JADGED010000255.1 GCA_016744555.1 Desulfuromonadaceae bacterium | reverse complement strand
TATTCAGAGAGCCGTAAACAATTAGAAAAAGCTACCGAATTATGTTCAGATGATGCTGTAATTTGGGAACATTTAGGTGATGCCTATATGGCGATGGGAAATACCGTCGCAGCTGGGGATGCTTATCGGCAATCACTTAGTATAGATCCCGAAGCAACTCAGGTTGCTGATAAGCTTGAAGCAATCCTGTTGGAGAAAAAATGATGCGCTGGTTAGTTTTATGTACTCTATTGTTCATTAGCGGTTGTATTCAACCATCAACGCCGGTTTGGACCGTGATTCCAACGGCACCGCAATTGCTGGAAAGAATCGCTGTTGAGTCTGGGCGCTATTCTTCATTAGACGGCGCTGCTGGAGTTTCACTAACAACAGCAGGTAAGTTTTTTTCCAGCCAGCAGTTTTTTTTATTGCAGCGACCAAACCGATTTCGTACCGACGTGTTGACTGGGTTTGGACAATTGATCTTGCAGTTAACTTCAAATGGCAATGAGTTATCCGTACTAATGCATACCACCGTCCCTGGGAGATTTTTGCAGGGTCCTGCAAGTAATGAAAACCTTCACCGTTTCACTCGTATGCCATTGGCAGTAGTAGACCTGTTATCAATACTCCTTTATAGTCCGCCCATAATTGCGCATAATGAAAATTCTGTTGAATTAGTAGACGGTCTATCACGCCTATCATTGCGGGACGGTTTTAGTGAGCAGCAAGTATTTTTTGATTATAGGTTGCGGCTGGTTAAAAGTTATTATTTTAAGGCTGACCAGGTTTACCTAAGTGTAGATTATAGCGATTTTGCTGCTTCAGACGGGTTTCCAAGGACTATGGTAATTGAGTTTCCACATGAAGAAACTAGAGTTAAAGTAACTTTTACCGAATTAGAGCTTAACGGTAATGTTGATGCTGTAAAATTCCAGTTACATAAACCCGATAATGTTGAGTTGGAATTGTTGCTATGAGCAGTAAGTTTCTACGCTATTATATGAATTTAAGGCCCATTGTGTTGTTGGTATCTATTTTAGGATTACTGCTGCTTGGGGGTTGTAATAGAAATGAAGAACAATATCATTTAGAACTATCCGAAGACTCTAAACCAGAGTTTGGTGATACTTTTATAGAGGCTTCAATTGGTGATGCCAGTACGTTGCTACCAGTTTTAGCTTCTGATTCAGCTTCAAGTGATATCAATAGCATGATTTATAATGGTTTGGTGCGCTACGATAAAAATTTGGAAATTGAAGGCGAATTAGCCGAGTCTTGGGATGTTTCAGCCGATAACTTAACCATTACATTTCATTTGCGAAAAGGTGTTACTTGGCATGATGGTGAACCGTTTACCTCTGCAGATGTTGAGTTTACCTATTTTCTCTACATTAACCCAGAAACTCCGACTTCATATGCCGAAGCATTTAAGCAAGTTACCGGAGTTGAGACTCCAGACCCTCATACTTTTATTGTCCATTATGACAAGCCATATGCTCCAGCTTTGATCAGTTGGGGGACATCTGTACACCCGCAACACTTACTTGCCGGCAACGACGTTACTAAAAGTGAACTGGCAAGAAATCCCATCGGAACTGGTCCTTATAAGTTTGTTGAGTGGCAAAGCGGGGAAAAAATTGTCCTTGAATCTAATTCTGAATACTTTGAAGGGCAGCCATATCTTAAGCGTGTTGTGTATCGCATTATTCCCGATATTTCTACCCAGTTTCTAGAGTTGCAAACCGGTAGTCTTGATTTTATGGGGCTTTCACCATTGCAGTTTGATCGACAGACAGATACTGTGGCACTTAAGCGTTCATATAATAAGTATCGTTATCTCAATTTTGGCTACACTTATCTTGGGTATAATTTGAATAGGCCATTGTTTCAGGATAAACGGGTTCGGCAAGCTCTGGCTTATGCCATCAATAAACAAGAATTGATTGATGGTGTGCTGCTTGGCTATGGTTCTGTTGCTACTGGTCCTTATAAACCAGATACTTGGGTCTATAATGATAGAGTGAGAAAATATCCTTATAGCCCAGAAAAATCACGACAATTGTTAGCGGAAGCTGGCTGGACAGATAGTGATGGTAATGGGATATTGGATAAAAATGGCAAAGAGTTTACCTTTACGATAGTAACTAATCAGGGTAACGATTTACGAGCCAAAACCGGTGAGATTATTCAGCGGCGGTTTAAAGAAGTAGGGGTAAACGTTAAGCTGAGAATTATTGAATGGGCCACTTTCCTTAAAGAATTTATTAATCCGAGTAATTTCGATGCTACTATTTTAGGCTGGACTGGTGGCCCAGAGCCAGACCAGTTTAATATCTGGCATTCCAGTAAAACTGGACCACGTGAGCTGAATTTTATTGGTTATAAAAACTTTGAAGTAGACAAAGCTTTAGAGCAAGGCCGGAGAGTATTTGCTCAGCATGAACGTAAAGCGAATTATGATCGCTTTCAAGAGATACTGGCCGAAGAACAACCTTACACATTTCTTTATATTGGTGAGGCATTGCCCGTTATTTCTAAACGTTTTCGTGGGGTAAAACCGGCACCTGCTGGCGTGCGCTACAATTTTAATCAATGGTATGTGCCGAAGGTAGAACAAAAGTATTCTCGGTAGGCGATTTTATGTTGAGTTATATTATAAAGCGTTTGTTTTTACTTATTCC
>JADGED010000254.1 GCA_016744555.1 Desulfuromonadaceae bacterium | reverse complement strand
ACCTAAATCCTATATTTTTTTAGTAACTGCATAGCTAGTTACTATAAACTTTTAGCCGCCCTCGGCAAAACAGTCAAGTATTCATGCAAATATCAAACAAACTGATATTGGACGGCTACCCACCACTATGGTAAATAATGGTTGTAATATTTGCACCTAGAGGAGCGACGAATGTCAAAACTAAATCCCAATGCCCCCATCAAAGCAATCTTGTTTGATCTCGATGGAACCCTGCTACGTGGAAATATGAAAGGTTTTATCCGAACCTATATCGGCAAACTATCCTCTTATTGTAGCGACAAAGTAGAACCGGAAGCGTTTGCTCAAGCATTACTTACCATTATCCGTGATCTAATCAGTACCGAAGGTGATGGTTCAAAAACCAATGAAGAGCGGGTATACAGTAAAATACACCACGAATTAGCTCTGCCAGAAGCAATCCTACGGGAATGTTTGCTCCAGTTAAAGGCTAATGATTTAGCCGAACTACAACCATACATTCATCCTGTACCGCTAGCGAAACAAATAGTAAAAGAGTGCCAGCAAAAGAATATTCCCTTAGTGCTAGCAACCAATCCGGTCTTTCCCAAATTTATGATTCAGGCACGTATGGATTGGGCAGAGCTTGATGAAGCGGCTTTTACCTACTTGACCAGCTATGAAAATAGTTATTATTGCAAACCCCATGCAGGCTATTTTCAGGGAATTGCGGACCAACTCGGCATTGCGACAGAAAATTGCTTGATGATTGGTAACGATTTAAGCCACGATATTGCTGCTGGATCAATTGGCATGAAGACTTTTTTAGTCGACACCTGGCTGGTCGACCGAGGTGAAGCTAGTTGGCCATGTGATCACCGTGGAGACCACGCCGAGCTGCAAGAATTTTTGCAACAAATATAATCATTAATTTTAGTAACTTAGCTGAGAGGACCAATCTTTTGAGCAAGATAGCCGAAGAACTTATATATCAAGGACGTATTCTTGACCTGGCACGTGAAACTCACCGGATGCCAAATGGCAAAGAATCCAATTTTGAAGTGATCAAACACCCCGGTGGTGCTGCAGCGCTACCGGTTATGAATGATGGACAGCTATTGTTGATTCGCCAATTCCGCCCCGCTGCCAGAGACTATATCTACGAAATCCCCGCAGGCAGACTAGAGGCAGGGGAAACCGGTGCAGATTGTATTGAACGTGAATTGCAAGAAGAGGTAGGTTACCGCCCCAGACAAATAGATTCACTTGGCTATGTTTACAGCAGTGTTGGTTTTTGCACCGAAAAGATCCACCTATTTATCGCCTCAGATCTAGAGCAAACCGAAACCGCTTTGGAGCCAGATGAATTTATCGAACCTCTGATTGTCTCTTTAGATAAAGCCTTGGAAATGATCACAACAGGAACCATCAACGACGCCAAAACCCAAATTGCATTACTACGCTATGCGATTCAAACACGGAAATAATACATGCTATCGACATCACCAAACAATTTCCCCTCGCCGGTCGATCTACCATTCAACCGGGCGAGTTTAAATGAAAACCTGCAACTGTTAACCCCGGATCAAGATCCTGGTGGGGATGGCATCTGGCTACTGCTGCAAGGGCTAAGTTTACTGACCGTAACAACAGCAACCGGGCAACAACTACCACAAGGGAAATTACCAGCAGTTAAAACAGATACTACCCCCATCTACATTGGCCAGTGGCATGGAAAACCGTGCCGAATATTGACTATTCCGGACACAACTACACTACCGCCCCAGTTCAACCCACAGCCTTTGCGCTCGACCGAACCTAATTTACCAATTGAAATAATATCTCTGGCGGGTATCGGGCTAATGATTCAGCACTGGGAACAAACTAGTCAGCATTGTGGCTGCTGCGGAACACCAATGGAGAGACTTCCCCACGAATGGGGAAAAAAATGTCCCTCATGCAGCGAACTCCACTATCCAAGGATTCACCCTTGCGTTATCGGCTTAATTATTAAAGGTGATGAGGTTCTCCTCGCCCGCAAAGCAGAATGGCTCGATGGGCGTTATAGTTTAGTCGCTGGATTTGTCGAATTTGGTGAATGTCTCGAAGAAGCGATGGCACGAGAAACCCTTGAAGAGACCGGCATTAAGATAAAAAACATCCGCTACCTAGGCAGCCAATCGTGGCCGTTCCCCAGTCAATTAATGTGTGGATTTGTCGCCGATTACGCCGGTGGAGAAATTGAGCTACGGGACAAAGAACTCGAAGATGCAAAATGGTGTAAGCTGGACCAAATGCCAACGCTACCCCCCATGCGCAGCATTGCACGCCACATAATTGAACGGGCGGAAGAGTTTATGCAATAGGAACCAGCAGAACATTGGTGGGTAGAATAAAAAATAGGTTTCATAACAGAATATGGTTATCTACTTTGCTCCAGTTATTTCGATATCAAAATCAATATTGGCCACCAAGGCACCAAGAACAACTTAAATTCTTAAAATCAAAGGCAAAAAAAGGTCTTGATTGGTGCCCTACTTGGCGAGTTTGGTGTCTTGGTGGCTATTAAAGTTTTTTTTCAACCGATCCTTCTATCGGGTGGAGTCAAATGGATAACCTGATAACAGAATATACTTCGGGCAAAAACAAGGAGTTAACTTTTATGGACACAGATAAACAAATTAACGATTTTCTGACC
>JADGED010000253.1 GCA_016744555.1 Desulfuromonadaceae bacterium | reverse complement strand
ATCTTTGCCTGATACACCTGCTTCAGCTCTGTCACTAACACCATCGTTATCGGAATCGGTATCACGGTTATCAGGGATACCATCACCATCATCATCAGTATCAATGGCGTCAGACAAACCATCACCATCCGTATCTTTGCTACCGCTTGAATCAGCATCCTCATAATCGATGATGCCATCTTGGTCGGCATCGGTGACACCTTCGTCAATATCAGGAGTGCCATCGTTATCGCTGTCGGGGTCTTTAGAGTTAGCAATGCCGTCACCATCACTATCGCCATTACCTTCAATAGAATCAGGAATTCCATCGTTATCATCATCGAGATCAACATCATCGTTGATCCCGTCACCATCGTTATCGTTATGAACCAGAAGATCAAAAGCAGGCAGATCAACCGGAGTTGCAACTATCCCGTCAGTAACACTAATAACAATTCCATTTGTGGCACCAAGGTCAGTGCTGGTCGGATTTCCAGAGAGGGTTCCAGTCGCGGGATCGAAGCTTGCCCAGGTCGGTTTATTTACGATACTAAAAGTGAAAGTTGTGCCAGCATCTGCATCTTCAGCGCTTGGAGTAAAACTGTAAGCGACATCCTGAGCAACGGAAGTTATCGGAGAGCCTGTGATCGTTGGTGCGTGATTTTCATTGGATACGGTCAAATTAAAAGCAGGCAGACTAACCGGCGGTGCAATCCCGTCTGTGACGCTAATAACAATTCCAGTCGTGGTGCCAATATCACTATTAGTAGGCGTTCCGGATAGAATTCCGTCGTCGGTTGAAAAACTCGCCCAACTTGGTTTATTTTCAATACTGAAACTTAAATTTGCGCCTGTATCAACATCATTGTCACGCGGAATAAATTCATAATACGTATCTGGAGCCACATTGGTTGCCGGATTCCCGCTGATAGTCGGCGGATTATTAGCATTGCTAACCGCAATATTGAAACTTTGGTCCATTTGCTGAATGCCGTCATCGACACGAAGGACAACCGTATGATTACCTACTGCATCATTATCAGGGGTTCCAATTAACTCACCAGTAGCAGCGGTAAAATTAAGCCAAACGGGTAGCGTCGGCGCGCTAAAGACCAGAGTATCTGCATCGATATCGGTTGCAGTGAAAGAATAACTATAAGCAACATCTTCTGTCGCTGTAGTGACGGGTGTGCTGGTGATAATCGGTGGGGTATTGCTCGTAGTGACGGTGATGGTGAAATTTTTGGTTACAGAAACTTTGCCATCTGACGCCGACAATGTCAGCGCATGGGTGCCAATATCAGCCCCAGATGGTGTTCCGGCTAAAATGCCAGTAGCGGGAACAAAGCTCAACCAGCTTGGCAAGATCGGCGCTGAAAGAGTGATCGTATCTCCGGCATCAAATTCGACAACTGTTGCGGTATAGCTGTAAGGGGTACCGACTTCAACTGTAGTGGTTGGCGTGCTGGTGAACTCCGGCGGGGTATTTGCTGCGCCAATGACACCTATCTGGAACTCATGGGCAACCGTGGAAACGCCATCGGTTAAAGATAGACTGACATCATTTGCCCCGATATCGGCCAGTAAAGGGGTACCCTCCAACCGATAGATGGCATTGGACATGTCATATTTCTGGGTCAGTTCTATCGGTGAATCATTCGGCATACCGCCATATTCAACAACGTATATATGAACACCCCAAGTTAAATACCGATTGGTATCGTTCCATTCGCCGGTGTCGAAGAATACGCCATAATCCTCGGTACCATCCCCTTGTGATTCGTTGGGCTCATTGGACGCTCTATTCCAAGCTTCAAACGCACCGTCAACTGCGTAACCATTACCTAGTCCGATCCAGAACAAAAATCCTGCCTCAGGGCCAGTAACCCAACGCCATTCCCCTTCAACCCCCTCATCTGAAGCGCCAAAATAGGCAGTATAATGAATTTTACTGACGATGAAATTCTGCTCTTCCTGACTCATAATAGTTGTCAGGTATCCTTCTCGGCCTCCATAGGTTCTGGCTGCGGCTAGATCTCTGGATTGTGTCCATAAAAGAGCTGAACCATTATCCACATGCTCGTAATAGTGCATCACGCCATCGATCTCAAAACCGACTAAATTCCCTTCGGTGAAGTTTATCTCGCGCAAACCGGCGCTTGATGCATCGAGGGTCGCCTTCACGGTGCGGAGAATCGCTTGCCAGTTAGCCGGAGTGGTTGAACCGGTAAATGTCAGAACACCTTTTGTCGCATCGAAATTACCGATAATACCGCCATTATTTGTCGCAACCGCCGCATCAAAACTGAGGCTATCACCAGCAGTGAAGCCTGCCTCAAAGTAAACCAGATAGCCGTCAACATCACTGGGGTTATTTACACCATAATATGGTGCAACAACCTGATCTGTCACCCCAAGCGCATAACTATTGAGACTCAACCAATCAGGAAGGCTAGTCACAGACCAGACCAGCGGATCATCTTCGTTATCGGTCGCAGCCAGCTCATAGCTGTAGGGGATATCTTGATTTGCTGTGGTTACCGGCGTGCTGGTAATCACGGGTGGCTGATTGGTCACTTTTTGCCAGCTTGATTTAGCGGAGAGAGTGTAATCACCGTCTATTCCGACAACAATAGCCCGTAAGTATTTATTGGTATCAGACGTAGTAATCGTATAGTGAGGAGAATCACTACTAGGA
>JADGED010000252.1:1025-2718 GCA_016744555.1 Desulfuromonadaceae bacterium | reverse complement strand
TCATTAAATTCTTCCATTTCTTACACAAATTTATCTGACAATTCAAAGCATAAAAATAAACTTCGGTTTCGTTCAAGTCATTATTATATATCTTCTTTAGGAAATGGGAATATAGGTTCTGAACAAAATCCGGCATAAATAAAAAAGTCCCGAACGTTTGTAAACGTTCGGGACTTTTCTTTGCTACATAAACCTAAAACCTTTAGCGAAACAAAAACCACCTACACCAAAAGTCAACAATCACCACACTAACCAAATGAAGCAATAATTTTTAGCAATTGACGGCAAGTAACCTGCCCAAGCAACTTACCATTTTCGACAACCGGACGACGACGCTGTCGCTGATTTAGCATCGACTTAACGACATCAAAAAGCTGAGAATCTGGTGAGACTGTAGTAACTTCTTTAGTCATTATATCTTTTGCACTTAATGACGTTGTATTACGACCATCATGATAAATACTATCAGCCATTTCTCGCAGACAATCCAACTCTGAAATCATTCCTAACAAATTATTTGAACCATCAACCACTATAACGCCAGAGATTTTATGCTTTAGGGTAACTTTTACAACTTCAGCTAGATTGGTATCCGCTAGGACAGTTACTGGACTTGTATTCATGTAATCTTTAATTGCAAATGTTTTCACTTTAACCTCCATATTGATAGAAAAATAAAATTTACGACAAATATGTCATTGGCCATAATGGCACAAATAACTAACCAACAGATACAAACTGCAACCATAGTCTAATTACGGACTACAGCTATAACCACTAAGAAAACCAATCAGCTACAAACCATTAAGTTCTTCATGTAGTATAGCCAGCACTTGCTTCAGCTTAATTTCCCGGCTGGCAGTTTTATTTGACTGCGACTCACTTTGCCTCAAAGCAATTTCCATCGCCTGCTTAGTTGCAACTATTGTTTGCTTTAATTGCGCAGAAAGGTCGGCTCCAAATTGTCTAAAATTTTCATCGAGACCACGGCGTAACGACCAATTTATTTGTTCAACATTTTGGTTTAGCAGTTTAAGACCATTTTCTTGCAACCGTTTAACAGTTTTTCTTCGACGGTACTTTTGCGTAAAAAATTTACGTGAAATCCTCTGCCCTAATGGATCCATATCAGAAATAAAAATCTCATTGTTCCAGCCAGAAACTTCAAATTGCGAATAAATTTTCTCAGCTGTTGGAGCGTGGTAAGGAATATCAAACAAATCTGCTGCCACCTTACGAACTTGCTCAATGAGACCATTACATCTATCTTGATGCAGTGCCAGAAAATTATTTGCAGTAGTCGTTATATCGGCAGCCACTTTTCGCATTTGCGGAGCAAAATAAGGAGGGATTTCTCGCTCAAGAGTTTCTTGCACCGCCCGCTCAAGCTCTTCAATATCAGTAATTGTTTCGACTGCGCTTTCTAACTGCGGCAAAATTTTAGCTTTTGCACCGCTACGAACGCCCTCAACTCTTTTCCCGAGTTCGCTAACGATACGCTTAAGATCGCCAGCCAGAACATCTTCAGCAGCAAGCAGTTCACGCTCTATCGTAGGCAAAGATTGTTGAAATTGTGCGATACGTTGCCTTAGCTCCTCTTCGGGAAGCAATAACGCATTTATGGAAAGCTGTAACTGCATTACAGCATCATTTAATTGATCAACAATACGACGCTGCAATGATTCTCGTAATG
>JADGED010000252.1:0-1017 GCA_016744555.1 Desulfuromonadaceae bacterium | reverse complement strand
GCATTTATGGAAAGCTGTAACTGCATTACAGCATCATTTAATTGATCAACAATACGACGCTGCAATGATTCTCGTAATGTTCTTTGTTTTTCATTGGCAAAAAATTCAACTAAGTTTTGCTCAACTAACTGCATCCCACTTGCGGCCCACCCTTCATCATCACCAGATAAACGAGCTTGCAACCCTTTACGAGCCGAAACTGGCAACACCTCGGGCATACCATCACATAAAGGTGTCAATTGATCAGACAAAAAGGTTATAGATGCAACTTTTTCTTTTTCATCAAGAAAATCTACCTTATTTAACAAGAAAAAGGTCCTGGGTAAGCGTTGCCTAATTTCTTTCAGGTACGATAATTCAACCTCAGTTATTGGTGGATCTGGAGATACTAAAAAGATAGCAGCATCACATTGTGGCAACACTTGGTAGGCAACTTCGGTATTATGCTTATAGGTAGAACCAATACCTGGAGTGTCAATTAAAACAACTCCTTGCTTGAGAATATCCGCAGGATGACTTATTTCAACCCGTTCAACTTGTAGCTTATTATTAGGATTTCCAGACTCGGTTACATATTCGGTTAAAAAATCAGCTAACGACTGCGCTTCTGCGCTAGAAAACAATACAGGCGGCTCTTTACTTGCGAAGACAACCCGAACTTCAATTTTGTCAGCAAAATTGATAAAGGTAGGAATTGCAGTGACCGGAAGAATATCTGTCGGCAGCAACTCTTCACCCAGTAAGGTATTAAGTAGAGTACTTTTACCCCGCTTAAATTGCCCCAATACCGCCAAATGGAATTTACCAGAATCCAAGCGCCCTTGAAGAATCCTCAATTCATTACCAGCATCAGGATATTCAGTGGAGACAGAATCCAATGCCGATATTATCCTATCTAAAACATCTGCCAGATCATCGTTACTTTGGAGCGGTTCTGTTGCCACGTTATTCTCTGGCAGTTCGTACATGTACGATACCTCGTTCAAATTTACTTAAATAAACAGATCACTACTAAGA
>JADGED010000251.1 GCA_016744555.1 Desulfuromonadaceae bacterium | reverse complement strand
TATCAGATGAGCGAAGAAGACGACATTGAAGTTCTCGATGTCGATAACGCTGCAGTGCGTACATCACAAATTGCTCGCTTGAAAAAAATGCGCGCTGACCGTGATGAAGCCGCCTGCCAACAGGCCCTTAACGACATTACCGCCGCCTGCGAAAGTGGAACTGGCAATCTTCTCGATCTTAGTGTAAAAGCGGCACGCCTGCGTGCTTCTATTGGTGAGATATCAGATGCCATGGAAAAAACCTTTGGCCGCCACAAAGCAGAAATCAAACTCGTTTCAGGAGCTTATGGATCCGTCGTGAACCAAGACAGCGATTTTACCGAACTAACCAAAAGAGTTACAGAGTTTGCCGACCAAGAAGGGCGCCGCCCAAGAATCATGATTGCCAAAATGGGACAGGATGGCCATGACCGTGGCGCAAAAGTTGTGGCTACCGCCTACGCTGATATCGGTTTTGACGTTGACGTTGGCCCCCTATTCCAAACTCCGGAAGAAGCAGCAAAAATGGCAGTTGAAAACGATGTTCATGTCGTAGGGGTCTCAAGCCTTGCTGCCGGACACAAGACCTTAGTTCCACAATTAGTTGCCGAGCTGGAAAAGTTAGGCGCTGACGATATTGTTGTTGTTTGCGGTGGAGTTATCCCCCGCCAAGACTATGACGCACTCTACGAAGCTGGAGCCAAGAAAATCTTCGGACCAGGCACATCGATAATTGTTTCCGGTGGACAAACCCTGGATGCGATTGAAGGAAACTAAAGCCACCTTTAACGGAGAGGCAGAGAGAAGGAGAGAACACAGAGAAAAAGCTAATCTTTTGGCTTAAACCTTAAAAAGATTTTATTTTTCTCTCCACCTCTCCAACTTAGCGCCTCTCCGTTAAATAGTTTTTCCCCAGAAAAAGGTTTTTATTTTGCTAAACACCCAAAAACTCTCCTCCGGCGTACGTTCCGGCAACATCCGCTCACTGGCGAAAGCGATCACCCTGATCGAAAGTCGCAATCCCGACCACGCAAAAGAGGCAACTGACCTTCTTGACGACCTCCTTCCAGATTCTGGCAATTCTATCAGAATAGGCATCTCCGGAGTTCCAGGGGTTGGCAAAAGCACCTTCATTGAAGCCCTAGGAATGAATTTAATTCAAGCTGGTCACAAAATTGCCATCCTTGCTGTTGATCCATCCTCCCAGCTAACCGGGGGATCAATTCTCGGCGACAAAACCCGCATGGAAGAACTTGCCCGTGAGCACAACGCCTTTATTCGCCCCTCGCCGTCGAGTGACACCCTAGGCGGTGTTGCCCGCAAAACACGCGAGACCATGCTTTTATGCGAAGCTGCCGGATACGATATCATCATCGTTGAGACCGTCGGCGTTGGACAATCGGAAATTGCAGTCGCCTCCATGGTTGATTTCTTCCTACTTCTACAGCTTGCCAATGCCGGAGACGAGCTCCAAGGAATCAAAAAAGGGGTAATGGAAATCGCCGATGCCATTTTAATCAATAAAGCCGAAGGGGAAAACCGCCCTCGGGCTGAACTGGCACGCCAGCAATACGACAACGCCCTCCACCTTCTTAAACCGAAAAGCAATAACTGGCAAGTACCAGCACTACTTTGCAGTGCATTGCACAACCAAGGGGTTGATGCCGTCTGGCAAACCGTTCTTGACTTCATGACGACAATGAAGCAAACAGATGAATTTGACGAAAAGCGTCGCTTGCAAGCCACCGACTGGATGTGGACACTGGTAATGGACAACCTTAAAGACCTTTTCCTCCAAGATAAAAACGTAGCCAGCTTGATCGATCAAGTACAAACCGGGGTGAATTCAGGGACTACAACTCCAAGTGCGGCGGCAAGACGGTTACTGGGGGCGTTCAGGAGACACTAAATCTATTTCAACGGAGAGGGGGAAAAGATGGTAAGCAACGGAGAAAAAAGAAGAATACTCGATTCATTGAGTGGACAAATACTTGATGCGGCTATCGAAGTACATCGTGTCATGGGTGGGCCAGGACTCCTGGAAAGCGTTTATGAAGAAGCCTTGGCACATGAGTTAAAACTGCGTAAAATTACAGCTGAAAGGCAAAAAGCAGTACCAGTTATGTATAAGGGTTGTAACATTAAAAAGCCACTCATTCTTGACATGTTTATCAATAATGAAATTATTATAGAAGTTAAAAGTGTTGAAAAGTTCAATCCAATATATCACTCGCAATTGCTAACATACCTCCGCTTGATGAATAGACCTTTAGGGATAGTCATTAATTTTGGAGAAAAATACATCAAAAACGGTTTCCATAGAGTCGTAAATAATTTCCCCAGAGACTAGGTTTTTCTCCTACTCTCCTACTCAGCGACTCTCCGTTAAAACAGGAGCTTAAAATGCTAACAAAAATAAACCACATAGGTATCGCCGTTAACAGCCTAGAAGCATCTATCCCCTTCTATCGTGACCAGCTTGGAATGACATTTGAAGGAACTGAAGTGGTGGGCGAACAAAAGGTTAAGGTAGCCTTTCTACAGATTGGTGAAAGCCGGATA
This sequence comes from Desulfuromonadaceae bacterium, assembly GCA_016744555.1. Taxonomy (GTDB): domain Bacteria; phylum Desulfobacterota; class Desulfuromonadia; order Desulfuromonadales; family Geopsychrobacteraceae; genus Desulfuromusa. The sequence goes on along the minus strand of JADGED010000251.1, from coordinate 221 downwards.
GAACTTTTGGAACCAACCGCAGACGATTCCCCAATTGCCAAGTTTTTAGAAAAAAAAGGTGAAGGAGTCCACCATACAGCTTACGAGGTGGAGGACATCGAAGCGGCTCTAAGCAAACTAAAAGAGCAGGGGGTACGATTAATCGACGAAAAACCTCGTCTTGGAGCTCACAATAGCCAAATCGCCTTCTTGCACCCAAAAGCAACTGGTGGTGTATTAAC
>JADGED010000250.1 GCA_016744555.1 Desulfuromonadaceae bacterium | reverse complement strand
GTCTCATATTATTTTAAATTAACATACACATCAGTTCTTTTATCACCTTTCTTACATTCTATTTACCATATAGTCCCTTTTTTACTACCTTGAACACCGTTTCATTTTTCGTAATATAAAAAAAAAGACCTATCATTTTATATAACACCATTTTATTAAAATTTAAGCTATTGACACCATTTTATAACAGCGTATTATAGCCGCCATATTGAGCAACCAACATAGCTCATTTTATACCAATCGCTACCACACATTATCTTGTAATTTCAACCATATAGCGATTTATTAGCCGGGATTTTATTTCGCCAAACCGGTTTTTACTTTTTTACTTAATGGGGCACGATGAAAATGTCGGCCTCACATTCATGTTGAGAGGAGAATCAACTCATGGGACACGGACCCGCAGTAAAACTTGGCAAAGATAACGCTGCCACAATCAAGACCCGACTAGGGATTAAAATGTTTCTTGTTTACACCCTAGTATACGCAATTTTCGTTGCGATCAATGCTACCAACCCAGCTGCAATGGAAGCTATCGTCTTAGGACAAACCGCTGCCGTTGTTTGGGGCTTTGGCTTAATCCTTCTAGCCTTGGTTATGGCACTTGTATACAACCACTTCTGCACTAAAGCAGAAGAGCAAATGAACAAATAAGGAGATTCAGACAGTGATATATACACAATCCCCACTAGCCATTGGCTTATTCCTAGCATTTGTTACATTTGTCCTTGGTCTTTCATTCTACTTGGCTCGTCGTACTAGCTCAGCTGATGATTACTATGCTGCCGGCGGTAACATCCACTGGGCAACCAACGGTATCGCTTTTGCTGGTGACTACCTCTCTGCAGCTTCATTCCTCGGTATTTGCGGCATGATCGCAACCGCAGGTTACGATGGCTGGATGTACTCAATTGGTTACTTGGCAGGCTGGATCGTTGCCTTGTTCCTCGTTGCTGAGCCAATGAAGCGTCTCGGTAAATTTACTTTTACCGATGCACTTGACTCTAAATTTAACTCTAAAGCAATTCAGTTGATGGCAGCTATTTCAACTCTTTTGGTTTCCGTTTTCTATCTAATCCCACAGATGGTTGGTGCCGGCGTTCTGGTTCAACCACTGTTAGGCCTACCACACTGGGTTGGTGTTTGTATCGTTGGTGTTGTTGTTACCATCATCGTTGCAACTGCAGGTATGGCTTCAACCACTTACGTACAGTTTTTTAAAGGTGGATTACTCCTTATCCTTTCTACTGTAGTTGTTGTTTCTGTCCTTGTACGTGGACTCTCAACTTCACCTGAAAATGATGGAAAACCATACCACGACTTCGCTACCCTCCATGCTGACAGTGCCCTAGTACTAGAAGAAGAAGGCTATAGCGTTGTTGAAGGCCTTGACTCAACATTTGGTAAAGCTGGATTCGTTAAGCTTGCTAAAGATGGTGAAGAATCAGTTTGGCACCTTAACAAAGCTGACGCTGGTTACACCCTTGAAGAGACTCTTTATGTTACCCAAAAAGCTGACGGCACTAAGCTATTTAACGGTTCTGTCAAAGAAGAGGGCCAATTCTTCCCAGTTGGACACATTAAAGAACTGCGGATGAATGGCGAAGAAGTTGCAACGACAGGCGCTGTTGGCCCACTTGCGTACCTTTCTGCACTAAAGGACTCTACCATTATCCTTTGGGGTAAAAAATACATCAAGCAAGGCGACGATAAAGTTGTTGTCTACTACCAAAAACCTACCCCAGGTGCACGGGTTCTACGTCCAGGTCTGAAGTTTAAAGTTGATAACGCTACCGGCCTACAAAAGTTTAACTTTATCTCTCTGATGCTGGCACTATTCTGCGGTACTGCAGCGCTGCCACACATCTTGATCCGTTACTACACAGTTCCTAGTCAGGCTGCTGCACGTAAGTCTACCATTGTTGCTATCGCTGCAATCGGTTTCTTCTACGTCCTTACCCTGTTCTTAGGATTAGGTGCGATGACCAACGGTGTTATCAACCTTACCGATAACAACATGTCAGCACCGCTACTCGCACTGTCATTTGGTGTAGTATTATTCTCGGTTATCTCATCACTAGCATTCGCAACTGTTCTCGGTACCGTATCTGGACTTATTGTTGCCGCTTCTGGTGCGATTGCTCACGACTTGATGGACAACTTCCTCGGCATGAAGATGACCGACCGCGGTAAAGTTCGCGCCGGTAAGATTTCCGCCATGGTTATTGGTGGTATTGCCATCTACTTGGGAATCATCTTCGAAGGCATGAACGTATCCTTCTTGGTTGGTTGGGCATTTGCGGTTGCCGCTTCTGCAAACCTTCCAGCAATCTTGATGCTACTCTTCTGGGAAGGTACTACCGCTAAAGGTATTGCTGCTTCAATCTTCGTTGGCTTGGTTAGTTCTTTAGGATTGATCATGATCTCACCAGACATGTGGGTACGTTACGGCATGTTGCCAGGCGATGCACCAGTCCAGTTTAACAGCCCAGCACTAATCTCAATCCCACTTTCTTTCTTGGCTTTAGTTATCGTTTCATTGATCACTAGAAGCGAAGCAGTAGCAAGTGAGCCAATTGCTTAAATTGTAAACTTGTTCAACTTATAGTTTTCTGCAATACTGCGGGTCGCCTTTGGCGGCCCGTTTTTTTATCAATCCGAAACAAAGCACTGATTATTCGCTCAGATTTTGACAACAACCACAAGGGACTACCCATGAAACGTTTTCGTGTTACCATCATCGCAATATGCTTAATACTTGCATGGCTTGGATTTGCCGACCTGCGGTTATTAATGCGCAATCCAGAAGCACTTGAGATTTCGA
>JADGED010000024.1:15568-18062 GCA_016744555.1 Desulfuromonadaceae bacterium | reverse complement strand
GTATGGGGCACGATGTTGGTGATATGGCCCTGATTGAGGTTAGTAAAAGGCTGGAAAATACAGTACGGGCAGATGATACGGTTGCTCGGATGGGTGGAGATGAATTTATTATTATTTTTAATGGACTAAAGGTAGAGGACGATGTCCATAACTTAGCAAACAACATCATTAAGCAGATTTCAGAACCATATGTTTTTGGCACGGTAGAGTATTTCTTAGGCGTCAGTATTGGCATAAGTATTTTCCCACGAGATGGCACAAGTGTCGATGAGCTAATCAAGCAGAGTGATTCTGCAATGTATCTATCTAAGAACTCTGGCGGGAATATGATTACAGATGCTTGAACGAGCTACAGTGTTTTTGGCTATTGCAACACCGAACTGCTAAAGAAAATGTTGCCTACGACGTAAAAAATCGCAGGGTATCTAAAAAATAGACCCTAGTAATGACCCATCAACGGCTTGAAATTGCTGGCCCAGGTGGAGACAAGAAACGGTACACACCTTAATTGTTTTATTTCCCCAGCGAATGCAGGCATTCTAGCATGCTTATTGTTAGTAATTTCAAGGGACTGATTGTGTCAGGTGCTTGTCAGATTTATGCCATACCTTGTTCCCTAAACAACAAGGCTTCTTGCTCTTTAGTAGTATGAAGCAACGTAGAGTTGTTAATAAATGTCTGGTGTCGTTTATTGAATTCCTCTTTCGATAAAGGTTATTTAATACCTTAATTCGCTTGCGAGCTATTGATTGGTATGTGATAATGTGTTTTTAATAATCAATATTGCTTTAGGTGCTTGTAGTATTAAACTTAGATCGTGGGAGTAAGAATGGGACTATTAGATAAGGTAAAAGAGAAAACAAGTAACTTGGATGTTGCTGGACAAGTTTCTAAAGCAAAGGAGGCGACGGCAAGTTTAACGGATGCAACGAATAGTAAGGTTAGAGACTTGTGCAACCAAACTTTGCTAGAGGTAAATTCTATGAAGCCGGTTTTGGAAAAAAGTGGCTTCATAGTTGGTGACATGGTTATTACTATGTCTATTCCACCCGCAGTTAAAATCGTTGTAGAGCAAACTTCTAAGGGGGAGCAAAGTTTAGAAGATTTAGATTGTGATGCTGATGAGTTCACAGGTACGCAGAAAACAATATTGCGTGGTTTAAAGCAAGCCTACTCAATGAATGATTTGGTTGATCCTCATGGTTATGTTATTGGTCAAGTCGAGATGGAGATGACTTTCCCACCCAAAGTGCATGTCCACTTGAATTCAAAAGACTCTAGGGCATTTGGGTAGCAAGTCGGTTTTTATGTGAATACGTAAACAGAATATGATTTAAGGAGTTTTATTTATGCATTGGTACCTTGATGTATTAAAGAAGTACGCTGTATTTAGTGGTAGGGCACGTAGAAGTGAGTATTGGTATTTCGTCCTATTTAGTGCAATCGTTTCTCTTCTGCTGGCTATTTTAGATGGTGTAGTCGGTAGTTTCAGTTCTGGTGCAGGAATGGGTGTTTTAGGCGGGTTGTATTCTTTGGGAGTTTTGATTCCTAGTTTAGCTGTTACAGTAAGACGCCTTCATGACCGAAGTAGAAGTGGATGGTGGCTTTTGATTGGGTTAATCCCTCTTATTGGTTCAATTGTTATTCTTATCTTTTTGGTTCAAGACAGTGTGCCTGAGGACAATTCTTACGGGGCAAACCCTAAAGCAATAGATGTGTAGTTTTTTTAAACTGAAATTTGAAGAGCCTCTCCAGTAACGTATGGAGGGGCTTTTTTTGTAGGCATATCCGTAGAGCAGTTGACCTCATAAGTTTGACAGGTAGTTCCTTGGTGTTACTATGTAATTGTCTAATTCATCTTTTTAAAAAAGGAGAAACCTTATGGGCAAGGATAAAGTGACCTCAATTTGTTTTGTTGTTTTAGCTATTGTGGCTTTTATTTTACCGCCAGCTTTTGCCCAAGGCTATGACAATTCCCTAAAAAATGTCGGTAACTACGATGTGGTGTATGAAGTTACTCAGGGGAGTCCGAAAATTGTTAACAATGTTTTTTGGGCAGTTAAGAACTCATATGCGATTGCTGAAGTTAATGATCTCTCAACACCACCAAAAGTTGCTATCGTTTTTCATGGCCCTGCTGTAAGGCTTCTTTCCTCAGATATGAGCCATTTTAGCGATGGCGAAAGAGTTGAAGTCGCAAAGTTTAAACAAACGCTTAGGCAGATGAAGGCAGATGGCGTAAATTTAGAAGTTTGTTTGTATGCTGCAAAAATGGTTGGTGTGGAGAAGGAGACAATTATCCCAGAAATCGACCAGGTCGGTAATGGTTTTGTTTCAGTTATTGGTTATCAAATGCAAGGCTACGCTGTTGTCCTTATCCCTTGATGTGAATTAGTATATGTGACATTGATTAAGTAGGTGAAATGTCACTGCATGTTTTTCTCTCCAGTCATTTATGGAGAGAATGACTGGAGAGAAGTAAACTGGTTAACTT
>JADGED010000024.1:12734-15558 GCA_016744555.1 Desulfuromonadaceae bacterium | reverse complement strand
ACTTAAGGCCTTGCTAGTCGTGAACTAGCTCACAGTCGCGATTCCAATGGTCAATAGCATCCTCAATAGAGTTAGCTGAAACCATATGTTGACACGACTCATTGTCGCAATAAATAACCCAGTTGCTACGTGGTGCAAAGTCACATGGGCCAAATACTTTTACCCGTCCGCCACAACGGCAAGGGGCAGTTTCCTTAAGTTTTGGTGCTTCCATTAGCTATATTCTCCCGATTACCGTTTAGACAGCATGGCTGTAAGTGGCCCAAGGGTAATCGTCTGCTTCAACACATTCACTTTGTCCTTCTAGGAACGATGACTTTTGCGTATCCACAACAACTTCTGCTAGTCCATGACTTACAGCCCAGCTACTGTCACATATAGTGCACTGCATTAATTGTTCGCTCAGTTGCCCAGATTCTACGTTAAGTGAACTGTGCTCAAAACTTCCACATATTGGACATTGCATAACTTACTCCTTTTACTTATGTGTGAAATAATACCCCAGAGGGTTTCTGGTAATAACTTTACTCCCTTTAAAGTAGTTGTCAATATCTTTTTTAGCAAAAGGCCTTATAAAACAGTATGTTACACAGTAGATCATTCTGCTAGGCATACTTGTAGTTTATTTTAATGACCAATTTTTTTTAGTCGTACTAAATACTCTTCCAAGTGATTGTTATTGTTCGTTAATTTTTTTTAAACTAAGTTCTATTTTTGACACTTTATTTTTGGTTGATTGGTTTTTTAATATAACTATTTTGGTTTTCTGGTAATATTAAAAAATATTTGCATGTTGAAATTTATTTAGACAGGATATGTTTTGGATAAAGACTCCTACAATAAGCTTACCGCCGCCGAAGAGAGAGTACTTCTGCATAAAGGAACCGAAGCCCCATTTAGCGGCAAGTATAATGATTTTGCCGAAAGAGGTACTTATCTTTGTAAGCGTTGCAATAGCCCACTCTACCATTCTAAGCATAAATTTCAGTCAAGTTGTGGTTGGCCGAGCTTTGATGACGAAATTTCCGGTGCAATTACGCAGCAACTCGATGCCGATGGATTAAGGGAGGAGATTGTTTGTGCAAACTGTGCTGCCCATTTAGGTCATGTATTTGTCGGAGAACGTTTGACCGATAAAAATGTTCGCCAGTGTGTAAATTCCATTTCACTAATATTTGTCCCTGCCGAAGAGAGTGCTGAAATAGAAAAAGCCTATTTTGCTGGAGGTTGCTTTTGGGGAGTTGAATATTATTTTTCTCAAAACAAGGGTGTGGTTTCAGTGACTTCAGGTTATATGGGGGGCGCATTAAAAAACCCTACATACCGTGATGTAACGTCAGGGTTAAGTGGTCACCTTGAAGTTGTTGAAGTTGCTTATGACGCAAACAAAGTGGATTACGAAGATTTGGTAAGGTTCTTCTTTGAAATTCATGATCCAACGCAGGCAAATGGGCAAGGGCCAGATATCGGTAGCCAATATTTGTCGGCAGTTTTTTGTCAAAATGTTGAAGAGAAAAAGGTTGTGAATAAGTTGATAGCTATTCTTGAGGCGAAAGGTTTTGACATAAGTACTATGGTTTTGCCATATAAACCTTTTTGGCCTGCTGAGGACTATCATCAGCAATACTACGCAAAGAAAAAGCAGCTACCTTACTGCCACGCGTATGAAAAAAAGTTTTGAGTAAATTTATTTATGGGTTGATTTGAACTTCAATTGTTGCAGAGATTAAGATTGTTATTAAGTTGCAATAAAGTCAACACAGACCCGATTGCGACCATTCTCTTTAGCATAGTATAGCAGCTCATCTGCTTGATTTATCATATCTTCAATGCATGACCCCTTGGTTGTGCAGAGGCCGATACTGACGGTCACATTAAATGACCCATCAGAAAGTGGGATGGCAATTGCTTCAATATCTTCTCTAACCAGATCGAAACATTGCTGTGCTTCGCTAGGTTCTATCCCCTGAAATACAACACAAAATTCCTCACCACCGAAACGGGCAATAAGTTTGGCTTCGGGGAGAGCTGATTGCAAGGTAGAAGTGACGTACTTAAGGGTGATATCGCCTACGTCATGACCATAATTGTCATTAACTTTTTTGAAAAAATCGATATCAAGCATCGCAACACTTAGTGGTTCTTCTTCACTGTGCAACTTAGGCGCATGTTTAAAGAAGTAGCGACGGTTGTGGAGTCCAGTTAAAAAATCACGATATGAGCTTTCGCGAATTTGTCGGATATTTTCTAGTATATCGATATGGAGGTTGAGGCGGCAGTAAAACTCTTCCGCATGGAAAGGTTTGGAAATGAAATCATTTGCTCCATGTTTAATGAATTTGGCTGCCGTATATTGATCGTTTTGGGTTGAGATTCCAATAATTACAAGCTGTGTTTGGCTTTTTTTGCGCCGCAGTTTGCGGGTAAGTTGAAAACCATCCATCTCTGGCATATTGTAATCTGTCAATATTAAGTTTATGTCAGGGTGCTGCTCTAGTTGTTCTAGCGCCTGAGACCCACTCTCTGCCGTTACAACTTCAAACTGATGAATTTGCAGTAATTTGGTCGCTATTCTCCTAGTTACAATGGAATCATCAACGACCATTATTTTATAATTTTGGTTACGCTTTAAGCGATTAATTTGTTTTACTATGTAATTTAGGCTGTCCGGGCCATCTTTCATTACGTAGTCTACGACACCTTTTGACCAGATGCTTTTGTGTAGATTGACATCAAAGCTGGCGGTAAAAACAATTGAAGGAATTTTGTTGGCAATGGCGTAATCAACGACTGCACCAGTTTCTGCATCTGGCAAGTTTAAATC
>JADGED010000024.1:12262-12724 GCA_016744555.1 Desulfuromonadaceae bacterium | reverse complement strand
TCATCTTTGTGCTGATCTATAATTACTTTTGCATCGTTGAAGGACTTTGCCCAGGTAAGAGGAAATTGTAACTGTTTTTCCAAGTTCTTTTTTACAATTGTGCCGAAAATCTGGCTGTCTTCTACTAGTAATATTTTGGGCATATTAGAGTGTCCTGTCGGGATATACCTGTATGATGTGTATTCTTTAATCATACCTTGGGTGGTAACCCTATAGCAATAGGAAAAGTATAATTTAGGTGGCTATGAAAATAGGTGACAGTCGTTTTCTGGCTTGCTTGAAAGTCTTATTTATTTTGAAAATTATGCTATTCCCAGTTTAATCCCTTAGTATTAACGCTTAAAGGCGCAAAAGTTTTTGTGACTAATGGTGCTGTCAGTTCATTTTTTTTACTTGCATGGATTCTCTCTTTAGGGTATTAAATCTCCTCATAACGACGTGAAAGTTAGACCACGTCCCTAT
>JADGED010000024.1:0-12252 GCA_016744555.1 Desulfuromonadaceae bacterium | reverse complement strand
CCCCTGGGGACGCCAAAATCTACAAGCCCCTCTGTTTTTACAGCGGGGCTTTAGTTTTTTTATCGGTACAACTCGAGGTTGTATTGTTTCCCAAGACTATTTCAAGCTCAATTGCAATCAGCTATAGCAATAATCTGTTTCTGCCAACTAATTTTATTAACTCAATAGCATGGATTATAGATATGCCTGTTAATGACATTGCCATTCTTACTACCGGAGATGAGCTGCTAAGTGGTGAGATCAGCGATAGTAATACCAAGACTATCGCAGCTAGTTTGGCTGCCCATGGCTACAGGTTGCGCTGCTCTTTGGCGGTTCCAGATCAAGAAAAAGAAATTGTTGCAGCCCTTGAATACCTGATTGGTCATGTCCAGTTTATAATTATCACTGGTGGTTTGGGATCAACTGGGGACGATCGTACCGCCAGAGCCGCAGCTAGGGCATTGGGGCAGCGGTTGGTTGTAAATGAGGACGCACTAGAAATGGTGCATGATTGGTTTGCACAGCGTAATCTGAAGATGGAACCCAGTAATGAAAGGCAAGCCTTGTTACCCCAATGGGCACAGCCATTACCTAACCGTATTGGTACCGCTCCCGGCTTTCGGCTTCAGCATTGTGGCTGTGACCTTTTTTTCTTGCCCGGCGTTCCAGTTGAAATGGCGGCAATGTTTAAAGCTTCGGTGTTGCCAGTTTTACAGCGTCAAGTACCAGACGCTACACCCTTTTTGCAGCGTACTTTCAAACTGTTTGGTTTATCAGAGCCGAAGATTGATCGAATGATCCCCTATCGACAGTTGCCGGAAGGAGTTGAAGTGGCGTTTGCCCTTGAATATCCACTGGTACTGGTTAAGTTAAAAGCCACAGGCAAGGGGGCAGAGTTTTTTCTCGATCAAGCAGAAGCGTTGTTGCTGCAGGAACTTAACGATTTCCTTTTGGCTCGCAACGAAGAGACAGTTGAAGAAAATGTGGCGAAATTACTTACTAGAGCTGGCTTGACTTTGTCATTGGCAGAGTCCTGTACCGGTGGTCTCTTATCGGCGCTGCTAACCAGCCAAGCTGGGGCTTCGGCATTTTTGGAGCGTAGTGGGGTTACCTATGCCGATTCTGCTAAAATGGCTTGGCTAGGGGTGCCGCAATTGATTTTACAGCAGCACGGTGCCGTAAGTGAAAAATGTGCTCGTGCCATGGCAAGTGGCCTGCGACAATCTACCGGCACCGATCTGTCTTTAGCAATAACCGGAATTGCTGGTCCCGATGGTGGTACCGACGAAAAACCGGTTGGTACGGTGTTTTTAGCATTGGCCAGTGAAGCTGGAGTACATGTGAAAAGATACACTTTTTCTGGTGATCGGAACCAGGTACAAAAGATGAGTGCAACGATGGCTTTGGCGTGGTTGCAACGTTTTGCCTTGCAGCAGCTAGAAGCATAAAATCTACTCGACAACTGTAACAAAAAGTTTTAATGTTGTTGTTGTCGCCAAGCTAACTCCTGATTAGTAACATCTCTATAGTGTGACTTTTTTTGTCACACTGCTATGCGATATTCCAACCATCACTTAATTGTAAAAACAATATAGATAGCAAATTAACTGGAGGAAAACATGTCTGACGACAATCGCAACCGCGCCCTCGACCTGGCAATGGGGCAGATCGAAAAACAATTTGGCAAGGGGAGCATTATGCGCCTCGGCTCCGATTACAAAATACCTGCTGTTGCTACAATCCCAACTGGAGCACTTAGCCTTGATCTTGCTCTCGGTGTGGGTGGGATACCTAAAGGGCGTATTATCGAGGTGTTTGGTCCTGAATCTTCTGGTAAAACGACCCTCGCTCTGCATATCCTTGCCGAGTTGCAAAAACAGGGAGGTGTTGCCGCTTTTATCGATGCAGAGCATGCCCTTGATATGCAGTATGCCCAGCATTTGGGCGTTAAGGCTGACGATCTACTGATCAGTCAACCAGATACTGGTGAGCAAGCATTGGAAATTACCGAGATGTTGGTCCGCAGCGGTGCCATTGATCTGCTGGTTATCGATTCGGTAGCAGCACTAACCCCACGGGCGGAAATTGAAGGTGATATGGGTGATTCCCATATGGGGTTGCAAGCACGCCTGATGTCACAGGCGTTGCGTAAGCTTACTGGTATTGTAAGTAAATCAAATTGTAGCATCATTTTTATTAATCAGATTCGGATGAAGATCGGGGTTATGTTTGGTAATCCTGAAACTACTACCGGTGGTAATGCATTGAAGTTTTACTCTTCAGTTCGACTTGATATCCGGCGGATTGCTTCATTAAAGCAGGGGCAAGATGTTGTTGGTGGTAGAACCCGGGTTAAGGTAGTAAAAAATAAAGTTGCCCCGCCATTTAAACAAGCAGAATTTGATATAATGTATGGCACTGGAATTTCTCGTGAAGGTGATCTGCTCGACCTCGGTGTTGATAATGATATCGTTGATAAAAGCGGTTCGTGGTTTTCATATAAAGGTGAGCGCATTGGTCAAGGACGGGAAAATGTTAAACAGTACCTGAAGGAGCATCCTGAGATGACCAATGAAATTGATGCCACTTTACGGGAGTTGTATGGAATCGGTGCTGATGCTGTTGTAACTGAAAGTGAAGCCAATTAACCTGATTATTTAAATTGAAAAGTGAAGAGGGTGCGAGCATGACATTGAATGATATTCTTGGTATGGCTTTAAAGGCGAACACTTCAGATATCCACTTGAAGGCTGGTTTGCCACCGGTTTTTCGTATTGATGGTAACTTACGGCCTCTACCTAAGGCCCCCAGATTAACTGCTGATCAAGTTCGTGATATGTGTGAATCGATTATGAATGATCGGCAGCGAGCTACCTTCGAAGAGTTAAACGAAGTCGACCTTGCTTATGGCGTTCCTGGGTTAGGGCGTTTTAGAGCAAACGTGTTTATGCAGCGCAATTCTATCTCGGCAGTTTTTAGAGCAATTCCATTTAAGATTTCTACACTTGATGATTTGCTCATGCCGCAAGTATTGAAAAAAATATCGGAGGAGCAACGGGGGTTAGTGCTGGTTACCGGTGCTACTGGTTCGGGAAAATCGACAACTTTGGCCGCTATGATTGACCATATTAATAGTCAGCGAACGGCTCATGTGGTTACGGTAGAGGATCCAATTGAATATTTGCACCGTGACCGCAAATGTATTATCAATCAACGGGAAGTCGGTTTTGATACCACTGGTTTTGCCCAAGCCCTAAAAAGCTCCTTGCGTCAGGATCCAGACGTTATTTTGGTTGGTGAGATCCGCGATATTGAAACGGCAGAGACTGCTCTTGCTGCAGCAGAAACTGGTCACTTGGTGTTGTCAACGTTGCATACTATTGATGCCCCAGAAACAATCTCACGAATTATCTCCATGTTCCCGCCACATCAGCAACGCCACGTTCGGTTGCAATTGTCCGGTGTCCTTAAAGGGGTAATATCTCAGCGCTTAATTCCCAGAGTTGAAGGTGTTGGACGAGTCGCCGCTGTTGAGGTAATGATTTCTACTGCCAGAATACGGGACCTAATTGACGAGCCTGAAAAAATGTTACAGTTACGGGATGCTATCGCCAAAGGTTATACTACTTATGGAATGCAAACCTTTGATCAAGCATTGATGGACTTGGTGAAAAGAAAAGTTATTAGTTATTCAGAGGCGCTGCGACAAAGTTCTAACCCTGATGATTTTAAACTTAAATTTTCCGGTATCGATTCAACCTCTGACGGTTCATGGGGAGACTTTGAGCGCGGCAAAGAAAATGAGGCTGAAGTTGCCAAAGCTGAGGCAAAGGCTAAAGAGAGTGAAGGTTTGAATGATGACGGAACAGTCAAAGTCGAGCGCTTCTAAATGTTTTGCTGCCGCATTACGAGTTTTAACCCGAAGTGATAAAAGCGAAGCCGAATTGCAAAAAAAACTGCAGCAATTCGGCTTTTCTGCATCTGCAATAGATGCAGCAATAGAAGAGTGCCGAGAATATAATTACCTTGATGATCAACGTTATGCCTTGGAAAGGGCACGAACTCTGTTGCGTACTGGCCGTGGTGTTGGGGCAAAAATAAGCTTTGATTTACGCCGTAAAGGGATAGATGAAAACATTGCCGAGCAGGCTCTAGAGGCTGCTAGTAGTGAATTCCCCCCCGCAGATATGTTACGGGAACAATTTCGCCGCCGTTTTTCAACGTTTGACTATGCTACTGCCGAGAATCGAGAGCGGCGCAGAGTAGTAAGTTTTTTTCAACGCCGGGGCTTTTCGCTGGAACAAATATTTACAATTATTAAAGAGTGACCTGTCAATAATGTCCTTTGTCGTAGGTGTTTTTATTGATATGCCCAATCCCTACCATTAATCGCTAAATTACCGCTTTGAATAAACACAAAAACCTTTTCAAAACCAACATCTTCTATTACTATTCCAAATTCATCTTTTAACAACTTTGCTGTGTCAGAGTAGATTTATCTGGCTTAGCTTGATTTGGTGTTGTCTCCACCTTTTTTTGACACCAACGATAAACATAGAGAGGCCATTGCTAATGATTACCGGAAATGAAATTCGCGCCCGTTTTTTACAATATTTTGCCGATCGCGATCACACTATTGTCTCTTCATCTTCATTGGTACCGCACAACGACCCGACCTTGCTGTTTACCAATGCCGGAATGAATCAATTTAAAGATTGTTTTCTTGGTGATGAGAAGCGTGACTACATGCGAGCAACTACAGCGCAAAAATGTGTGCGTGCCGGTGGTAAGCATAATGATCTAGAAAACGTTGGTCGTACTGCTAGGCACCATACCTTCTTTGAAATGCTGGGCAATTTTTCTTTTGGTGATTATTTTAAAAAAGAGGCAATCGCTTACGCTTGGGAGTTTCTGACAGTCACTATGGAGCTCGATAAAGAGCGTCTATATGTTTCTGTTTATACCGATGACGATGAAGCTGCTGACATTTGGCACTATCAAGAAGGGGTAGAACGGGAGCGTATCTTCCGCTTTGAAGAGGACAACTTTTGGTCCATGGGTGATACTGGTCCTTGCGGCCCATGCTCTGAGATTTTTTACGATAATGGTGCAGAAATTGGTTGTGATTCACCCGATTGTACCGTCGGTTGCGATTGTGATCGTTACATGGAAATTTGGAACAATGTGTTTATGCAGTTTGACCGCCAACCAGATGGTACCTTGGTGCCACTGCCAAACCCGGCGGTAGACACGGGTATGGGGTTAGAGCGTCTGACTACAGTAATGCAAAACGTACAATCTAATTACGATACTGATCTATTCCGAATGGTTATTGCCCATATCGAAAAGTTGGCAGGTAAGGTCTACGGCGATAATAATGAAAACGATGTGTCGATGCGTGTTATGGCTGATCATAGTCGCGCTACTGCTTATTTGATTGCCGATGGAGTTTTACCTTCTAATGAAGGTCGCGGCTATGTACTGCGAAGAATTATGCGCCGTGCTATGCGCCACGCTAAAATGTTGGGCTTTGAGAATCCAATTTTATTTAAAACCGCACAGTTTGTCCTAGAATCGATGGCAGTTGCCTACCCTGAAGAGGCCAAACGGAAAGAGTTTGTTGCTAAGGTTGTTTTGAACGAAGAGGAGCGCTTCATTCAAACATTGGGCAATGGACTACGTATTCTGCAAGAAGAGATTGCCCAATTAGCTGCTGCCAAGCAAACAGTTATTTCCGGAGCAACAATCTTTAAATTATATGACACCTACGGTTTCCCCGTCGATTTGACCGCTGATATCGTCGAAAAGGATGGCTACAGCCTTGATGAAGCCGGTTTTGATGTCTGCATGGAAGAACAGCGTGCAAAAGCACGGAAGCACTGGAAAGGCTCTGGTGAGGCTGCTGTTTCAACCATTTATAAGCAGTTAGTGGAGCAGGGGAAAGTAACTGAATTTAGTGGTTACACCAACGTTGAAGGTAGTAGTGACGTGTTGGCTTTAATTCGTCAGGGTGAGTTGGTAGAACAATCAAGTTGTGGAGAAACCGTTGAAGTTATCTTGGCAACAACGCCTTGTTATGGTGAGTCAGGAGGCCAAGTCGGTGATACTGGTAAGATTATCACAGCTGACGCTAATTTACGGATTATTGAAACGCGAAAGCCGCTCCCAGAGCTTTATGTTCATGTTTGTGAAGTTGTCACTGGCGAAATAACCTTAGGTGCGACAGTAACGGTTAGTGTTGATAGTGAGCGACGTCAGAAGGTGATCCTTAACCATACCGCTACCCACTTGTTGCAAGCAGCTTTGCAAAACCAATTGGGTGAGCATGTCAAGCAGGCCGGATCATTGGTTACCGAAGAACGTTTGCGTTTTGATTTTACCCACTTTTCGCCGTTAACAGCTGCGGAACTGAGTGCAATAGAGGTTGAGGTTAATCAACAGATTCGTAATAACTCTCAGGTAGAAAGCCAAGAGATGAGTGCCGAAGCAGCACGCGAAGCTGGAGCAATGGCACTGTTTGGCGAAAAATATGGCGATGTGGTACGCGTTGTCAATGTCGGAGAATACAGTATGGAGCTTTGTGGTGGAACCCACGCCAGTGCTGCTGGTGACATCGGCCTCTTCCGGATTATTAGTGAGGCTGGTATCGCAGCTGGAGTAAGGCGGATTGAAGCGGTAACCGGAGCTGCGGCGCTAAATCAAGTGCAGCAGCAGCAACAAGCTCTGCAGCGTTTGGCCGACCTCGTTAAAAGTGATCCACAGAAACTTGAAGAGCGTTTAGGCAAGTTACTGGAGCAACAAAAAGAGACGGCTAAGGAACTAGAGCAATTACAAGCCAAAGAAAATGCCGATCGTAGTGGTGCATTGATCGATCAAGTACAGGATGTTACCGGCGTTAAATTGTTAGCAGTAAAAATACCCGGAGCGGACGGTAAGAGCCTGCGTGATTTTTCTGACCAGTTACGGGATAAGCTTGGCTCAGGTGTCTTGGTTCTGGTAGCTGATGCTGGTGGAAAAGTAGCGTTGCTAGTTGCCGTTACCAAAGATCTTACCGGTAAGGTTAAGGCCGGTAGCCTGATTAAACCTTTGGCCGAAATTGTCGGTGGTAAAGGTGGAGGCCGACCAGATTTAGCCCAAGCCGGCGGTAGCGATGTAGAAAAAATCGAGGCATTACTGCAAGCTGCTCCGCAACAGTTGAGTGCTATCTTGCAACAAGGGTAATTAAAATCGTATGGATGCCAAACCACATAAAGATCCACTCCATGGAGTGACGTTGGAACAGATTGTTGTTCGCTTGGTTGATTATTATGGCTGGGGTGAACTAGGCGAGCAAATTGAAATTAATTGCTTTAATAGTAACCCCTCGGTCAAATCGAGCCTTAAATTTTTACGCCGTACCCCTTGGGCGAGAAGCAAAGTAGAAAAATTCTACCTTGCGGCGATTAAAAATGATCTGCTTTAGTTAGCCCCCCATGGAAGATTTAAGCATTACCGACACTATTGTCATCCCTGGTGATGAAATCCAATTAAGTGCTATCCGTTCACAAGGGTCTGGTGGGCAAAATGTCAACAAGGTTGCTACGGCTATCCATTTGCGCTTTGCAATTCAGGACTCAAGTCTTCCAGATTTTTTAAAACAGCGCCTTCTCAACTGTAACGATCAACGAGTTAGTAAAGATGGTTGGGTAATTATTAAGTCGCAACAGTACAGCAGTCAAGAGCGTAACCGTAAAAATGCATTGCAGTTGTTGCAAATATTGTTGCAGGGGGAGTTGGCTGTGCGTAAGCCGCGAAAAAAATCGCGGCCTAGCAGAGGGTCAATAGAGAAACGTATTCGGCAGAAAAAACTGCGCAGCCGAGTTAAGGGACTACGACGAAAGGTTGATGATTAATCTATTTCAACTAGCTCTAGGAGAAAGTTAAGGGTTTTTCCTGCCATCGGATGGTTAGCGTCAAGGATTATTGCATCGTCATTTATCTCTTTAACGGTTAACAGCAAAGTTCCTTCGTCGGTTTCAGTTTGAAACTGTTGCCCAACCTCAGGGGTTAAGCCAGAGTCAAATTGGCTGGGATCAGCGGGGAAAACCATCTCGTCATTGTATGGACCATAGGCTTCATCTTCAAGAAGTCTTACTTCCTTGGTTTCCCCAACCTTCATATCAATTACGGCATTGTCAAAACCACTAATTACCTGTCCAGCACCAACTTCAAATGCAAGTGGATCTGTCTCGCTGGATGAATCAAAGATTTCGCCATTATCAAACTTGCCTGTGTAGTGAACCTTCACTTTGCTCCCAGTTGTAACGCTTGCCATGCTTTCTCCTGTTAATTTTTACTGAATTTATTATGATGAATTTTTGTTTCTGTTAGTGATTCGCGTGGGTGTCCAGGTATGTTTTCGGCGGCATAGCCGATTCCAATTACTATTGGAACTTCCATCCCATCAGGAAGGCCAACTAGGTCACGGACAAAGTCAGAAGCACTCAACGAATCATTGTAGTTGCGTAAACGCAACTGCGCCCAACAACTTTTAAGCCCCAATTTCTCCGCTGCCAATTGGACAATGATAGCTGCAATTGAGCTATCTTCAATCCAAACGTCAGAAGTTGATGGATTGGCTGCAACGACTATGGCTAATTGCGCAGAGCCAATAAAGGCGGCACCATTAGGTTTAGCCGTTGCCAGAGAGGCAAGAACTTCCGGCTGGTCAACAAAGATAAACTCACATGGTTGTAAATTTCTTGAAGTTGGGGCACGTAGCAGCGCTTCTTCCAATTTTTTTATGGTTTCAGGTTCAATTGGCTGTTGCTTGAATGCTCTAATGCTACGGCGCTGCTGTAATAACTCAAACATTAGTAAGCGCCTTCAGCACCACCAGTGGAAACTCTACCGATGAGTTGATAAACTGTTTCCAGCATTGTTTCTAGAGAACATTCAGCCAATTTGACAACGCCAAGAAGATAGTTTTCAATTGGAAACATATAAAATTCGTCAAAATTTTCTTGTGTGAAACTTACGTAACGACAATAGCTGAAACCGATAGAATCCATAACGTCGGCAGAAATTGAATTGCTGGATTGCATTAACTCTGTATATGCTTCAGGGTTGTCCAACGACTGAGCAATTTTTTTGCCATCATTTCTAATTAACACGCAGCCAACGATTCCATCAATGCGGCTGACTCTATCAACAAAATCACTTGCATTTGCCATATTAGATTAACCCTTCTGGAATTCTTTTAGCGCTGGTGAAATGATTTCACGGTAGTGTTCTATTTTGTCTAAATCGATGATCTCTTGATTGAGGAGTTTGATTAATTCATCAATGCGAGATCCATTGGCGACGCCGTTTGCTGTCCATTTTTCTACCACTTCGGCAAAAATAAATTCGGCCATTGGCCCCAAAATTTTCCCTAACCCTTTTTCCATGACGGAGAATAGGTCGTCTAGGTTAGTGTCGCTACTTGCCTGAGCTTCAGCCGGAGCTGTTGCCGCAGCAGGAGCAGGAGTGGGGGAAGCTGTAGACAAAGTACTAATATTTTGTGCTTTGAATTCGTCCTGCAGTAAATTAAGTGACATGTTTAGCAGGTTGTTATTGAAATTTGGATCGCAGATGACAAATAAAATAATATTTTTGTCCAATGCGCGAGCAACAACTACTGATTCATCAAAGTTCATAGTTATATCAGTTAAATCATTGAAGCTTAGTTGTCCAGCGGCGTAGAGTTTAAGTAGGTGGTTACCAACTAGAACTAAACGTTCAGGTTTAAAAAAGTTTGGCAAGTTTGTTGCCTTGAGGCCTTCGTCGGCAGCGACAATACTGGCACCGATTACCCCAGGGATAGCCTTAAGCTCATCGATTAAATTTATCATTCCTATATCCTCTCCTAGGTGGCATTTGCCACCAGCAGTTATTAAATGTCTAGATGTTGCTCTATTTCAGCACCAACCTGCTGTGCTCTGGCGCCAGGTTTCAACTTCGCAAGTACGCTATATTGCTTAAAATAGAGTAAAATAAAACGATTTTTGCCAATGCTGTTGAAGGTGATAAAGCGACAATTGCCACTTTGTAAATCATCTGCTAGGGCGTTTAGCATTAAGTCGAAACTTGCTAAATCCATCCCTTCAATAGAGCATCTGCCGGCGTTTTTACTTACTAGCTTGTTGCTGGTATCAAAAATAGCAAATTCTTGCACTGCTGCTAATTTAGTTAAAATTTTAGCTAGTGGGGTAAAAACTGTGTCTTTAGGCTTTGCTTGGGTTGGTTGTTGTGGCGTGCTTGTAGGAGGCTCCGCTACCTCTGCCCCAGCTCTTTCTTGTTCCTCGGCTTCATCTTTGCGCCGGAAAGCTTCAATTAGTAAATGTTCCAAAGACAGGTTGATAACATCTTCTTGGCGGCGACAGATACCATCCATTTCGATTTCTGAATCGCTCCAACTAACAATTTCCATCGCAGCATCAATGCCGGTACGTCCATCTAGGTCGGCATCAATCAACTCACCATTGCGGACATAAAGGTTGGCACTGTGGTCCGTGTTAAGGATTTTGAGGGTACAATTCTTTTTTTCGACTTTCATCAATTGTAAAAAAGTCGCCAATGTAATTCCGCGGATAAAGCTTTTACCGCCTGCGTTTAGACCATTGGCAATCCCTTCTTGGAGCATGCGTAGGTCTAGAGGTTTGTCAAGAAATTGGAGGGTATCCATTTTTGCTAAGCGAGCTTCAATCTCTGGAGTACCAAAAGCCGACATGACAATTACTGGAAGTTGTGGCTGGTGTCTACTGGTCCACGCTAGCAGTTCAAAGCCGTTCATCTCAGGTAGCTTTAGATCGGTTACTAGCAGATCAATAGCAGTGGAGCGCAAAACCTCAACTGCTTCGCGGCCGTTTTCTGCAGTTACAATCTGGTATTGGTCACTATTAGCAGCGAGACCATCTTTTAGCGAAAGGAGGAACGGTACCTCGTCGTCAACAATAAGTATTTTATTCACATTTAAACCCATCTTTGTTTAAGCAGGGGGTTGATCTTCCATCGCCGCAATCGGCAGCCCAATTATTATTTGTGTGCCACTGCCAGGTTCACTTACGACATCAATATCGCTATTCATTTTAGCCAGCAATTTTCTGGTAATTACTAGCCCTAAGCCGTTTCCACCTGGCTTGCTGGTGTTAAATGGCTGAAATAAATGTTGTTTTTGTGCAGCTGAAATACCACAACCGTTATCGGCAATAGTCAATCGTACTAACTTGTCATGCAACTCTGTACGGATGCTAATTACAGGGTCTTCTTGGCCGTTTAGCGCCTCAGCGGCGTTGTTGAAGATATTTAATAACGCTTGGTGCAGGGCCCGCTCGTCAATTCTGACCCAAGCAATATTGAGGGGAATATCGGTCTTTATCCTAATTCCGTGGGATTGAAAATCCCCCTCAATCAAGGAAATGAATTTGCTCATAAACTCGACCAAATGCAAACTTTTAAGTTCAATTTGCTCGTACATGGTAAATGAACGCATAGATTTCAATAAATATTCGATTCTACCAATGTCAGCTAATCCACGCTCTACGTATTTTTGCAACATCGCTGGAGAGGTCTTTTCGCCGCTTTGCTGTAGAACACTTAGAGCCATCTTTAGGGAGTTAAGTGGATTGCCAATCTCGTGCCGTATTCCAGAAAATATAAAGCCGATATTGTCCATGGTGTTAACGGCTTGTGCGATCGATTCTAAGCGGCTTTTTTCGGTAATATCGCGAATGAAAACACAGCGATAACCAGCTGCAGCTTTGTACACAGAGTGACCGAATAAGCGGCCCCGGAATGAAACCTGATGAGCTGCCCTTCCGGCTAAATCGAAATCTTCGGTGGTTTCAATTTCTCGCACAAAAAGATCGTATAGCCCTAAATAACTTCTACACAGTTGTTCGTCCTGAATTACTTCAAAAAATGCCGCATTGCAATAATCTATCGCGCGGCGATTTAAATCTAAAACAAGGATACCGATATCTATGTGCTCAAGGAGTTGGGCAAAACCCCAAGTGTTTTTATAGCTACGGTTTAGTTGCATCGTGGTTTCGCTACCCATACTATCTCGGCCCCTTATAGAACCATAATAAATTTAAACTACAGAAAATCAACCACTTCTACAACAATTTGACATTATAACCATCGAGATTAAAAATTCAATAAGATTAATAAAACTCTAATATGAATGTTGACGGCCTTAGCCCAGTGATTAACTTAGTTCAGCTAGGAGGTCGGCGGCCTCCTTTGCAT
>JADGED010000249.1 GCA_016744555.1 Desulfuromonadaceae bacterium | reverse complement strand
GCTTAGCTTGTACCTGCTCTTCGGTCTCTTTGTTCGATTTTTTAGCCGTATCAATCTCTTTCAAAACCGCAACGTACTCTTTTTGTGTCTGAATTTCAGGAAGTCTCCCTTCAACGCGGACAACATTGTCTTTTTCTTTGAGTAAGTCTTGTTGCAACTCAGATTCAGTTTGTTGCAATTCGGCAATTTCACTATTCAACTGGTCGACCATACCCTGAATTCTGTTGGCATCTGTTTCAAATCCAGTTAGCTCGTCCCGATAACCTTGCCGTGTCGCCTCAATAGAACTTATTTCTTGGTCAATTTCCTGCAGATCTCTAAGCAGGTTCATTTGGTTTTGCACGTTAACAACCTCCGTTTACAGTAAATGTTGCGACAATCAAAAGATAACCAGTGGGTCCTCTTCTGTTGCCATTTCAATAATCTCTACTTCGAATTGCTTGGTACTGAACTTTTCCCGTAACCTCTGCGAAAGTTCCGCTACCATTATTTGTTCGGTGGCAAAGTGACCGGCATCGATCAGGGTGATCCCTTCTGCACGTGCTCTTTGCGCTTCATGAAACTTTATATCAGCCGTGACCAGACAATCGGCCCCTTGCCGTAAAGCGGCGGACAATAGTGACATTCCAGAGCCACCACAAACGGCAACTCGGGAAATCTGCTGCTGCAAGTCACCAACCAGCTTAATCGCTGGCAGTTGTAGCTGCTGCTTAACCAAACCGGCAAACTGCTCTAGCGACATTGTTTTTTCCAGCGCTCCAATTCGCCCAAGTCCAGTCCGATTTTCTTTGTTTGCTAAAGGGATCAGATCATATGCCACTTCTTCGTATGGATGTGCTTGTAGCATCCGTGCTACGACCTTCTGTGCGGCTACGACTGGGACAATAGTTTCAAACCTTATCTCTTTGGTTGTTTCCAGCTCCCCTGCAGTTCCAATAAATGGCTGGGTGTCAACAGAACCACGAAACGTTCCCTGCCCACAGCTACTAAATGAGCAGTTGTCGTAATCTCCAACATGTCCGGCACCGGCACCAAGAACCGCATTGCGGACTTCTATTTCATGACCAACTGGTATGTAAACAACCAACTTATAATAAGCACCGCTCTGTGGTGGTTCTAAAGGTACCCCTGATTGGACTCCCAAACGAGTAGCCAACCAATCGTTCAAACCATCAGCAGCACGATCTAGATTAGTGTGGGCACTGACTATTGCTATTCCGTTTTTTATCGCCTGAAATACAACTTTCCCAGACATATCAACTGGACTAACACGAGTTAGTGGCTTAAATATTACAGGGTGATGAGAGATTATAAGCTGTGCGCCACAATTCTGAGCCGCTTCAACGGCAATTTCTTCGGCATCTAAACAAACCAGAATTTTTTCGATTTTTGCTGCTGGATCGCCTACCTGCAAACCAACATTATCCCATTCTTCCGCTAAATGTGGTGGGCACAAGCCATTAATAATACCGACAACATCGGCTAAACGTGCTGTTTTTACCTTAGCCAATTACCCGCTCCAACAAAAAAAAAGAGTGCTCCGGTTTTCCGGTGCACTCTTTAGTTATCTGCGTTGTTACAGCTAGTTGCTGTATCGCTGTCACGTTTCCCTGTGGTTCAATCTCTGGGAACGTTAACCTTATAAGGCGATTAACTTCGTTCAAACTTGACAACCTGCTTAAAGTAATCAGCGATAAAACCGCTAAGTTAAATCATGGTGGGCCCACGAGGACTCGAACCTCGGACCAGCCGGTTATGAGCCGGCGGCTCTAACCAACTGAGCTATGGGCCCTTCATCACAAAGGATTTATTCTATAAAAAATCAACGCCATCTGTCAAGCAAAACTAGCCTCGACAGCATAAAAAGCAACCCCTAAAGGATCAACTTTCGACTGCGGCAAAACCACGTAGCCGCTTTGCTCTGCTTGGATGACGTAATTTACGCAATGCCTTAGCTTCTATCTGCCTAATTCGCTCCCTGGTAACATTAAAATCTTGCCCAACCTCTTCCAAGGTATGGTCGGATTTTTCACCGATACCAAAGCGCATCCGCAGAACTTTCTCTTCACGTGGAGTCAATGAACTGAGAACCCGGGAAGTCTGATCAGAAAGGTTCCCTTTCAAAACTGCTTCCAAAGGTGAAACGACACCTTTATCTTCGATAAAATCACCTAAAGATGAATCCTCCTCTTCACCAATTGGAGTCTCGAGACTGATTGGCTCTTTGGCTATTTTCAACACCCGACGGACTTTATCCAATGGCAAATCCATCCGCTCAGCAATCTCTTCTGGGGTTGGCTCACGACCACACTCTTGCACCAATTGACGTGTCGTTCTGATCAATTTATTAATTGTCTCAATCATATGAACTGGGATCCGAATAGTTCGCGCTTGATCGGCAATCGCCCGAGTAATTGCTTGACGAATCCACCAGGTTGCGTAGGTCGAAAACTTGTAACCACGGCGATATTCAAACTTATCTACCGCTTTCATCAAGCCGATATTCCCTTCTTGAATCAGGTCCAAGAATTGTAGACCACGATTGGTGTATTTTTTTGCAATTGAAACAACCAAACGTAAGTTAGCTTCAACCAGTTCGGCTTTAGCTTTTTTGGCGATCCACTCCCCCTTGTAAACATTTTTCAAATATTCGAGCAAATCATCCGGCTCAAAGCCAGATTCTTCGGTAACCCGCTTGAACTTCCGCTCTGCAGCTTGCAACCGTTTTTCTACCGACAGCAATACATCACCAGCAACATTTAATTCTGCAGCAACAGCATGGGCCGCCTCATCGCTTTGCCGCATACGAGTAAGATATCCACCAATTTCACCATAGGGCCGGTTAACCTTACTC
>JADGED010000248.1 GCA_016744555.1 Desulfuromonadaceae bacterium | reverse complement strand
TTCTCTTCGTCGGTGCTCACGGCACCGTCAGTTTTAGCGCCTCAACCACTGGCCGCAGGTTTTTTCTCTTCGTCGGTGCTCACGGCACCATCAGTTTTACCACCTCAACCACTACCTGCAGCAGGTTGCTTTTTTTCAGCGCTGACCGCGCTGTCATCATGTGCGCCTCAGCCGCTTCCTGCGTGAACCTGCGGTGGTAAAGAGATCCCTGTAGCTGACATTAAGGTTGCAATCCCAACTCCTGCCAAAATTTTCTTTAAATCTTTTTCTGCCATTACTAGCCTCCTTCTAGAAAAGGAATAGAGCCTTCTATCGCTTTTAACAATGCAAAGCGAGTTCTTTATTGGTTTTGTCAATATATTGAAGTCTAGTTGCAGATTATAACAATGTCAAAGATAAATATTTTTTACTTAGCGTTAAAGTTACTTTTGGTTTGATTTGTCGGAGGTTTATTTATGTTATATAGGCTTAAATATCATTAGCTTGTAGTCTTGGATATCGTGGAAATTGTCAGTAATTATGTCTATTTCATCTTTGAACAATGGGCAGTCGTAAACCAAAGTGTGGAATTCACCATTTTCTCCTAATAGGTCGATATTTAAACTGCGCAACTGAGGAAAAATCTTTTCGCTGTAGTCAACTCCAAGCAGTTCCTCAGGCATTATAGTTTTATTAATTACCGATACCTTTGCTTTTATCCCCGAATTTATCTCCTCACTTGCTAGTTCGTTGCGATTTGTTCCCCAAAGAGGTAACTCGGCAATTAGACCAGCCTTTGCGCTTAGCTTCTCTTCAAAAAGTCTATGAGATTCAATATCAATGTCACCAAAAATACAATAATCTGCATTATATTTAGATTTAGTCTCTATGAGGGCACAAAGAAGGTCTTTTTCGTAGCACTCCCAACTTGTTGGGATAAAAGTTATTGGAAGTTCGAGGTTTTTAGCTTGTAAGGATAAAATGTCTTTTGATACTCCATTTGATTTAGAAAATGTGCCTTCTTCATTCATTACCGTTATTAGGGCAACCGGTTTTATATTGTGAGTAATTGATCTTTGTAAAGCAAAGCAAGAGTCTTTACCTCCACTCCAAGAGATTAATGCACGTTTCATTTTTAACCCTATTTAAGTTGCTTTCACGACACTTGCTCTGTGTAAATTAAGGGAAATAGGTGTAGTATAAAATCAAAAAGCCGCCCATTAGGGAGCGGCTTTTTGAAACTGTAGTTTTTAATCTGAGGCTATGGGTAGCCGGTTTCATTTGCGTCAATAATTACTTCCAGCACTCTAGAAACATTGCTGTAGGAATTATGGCTAAAGATTATCTGTCCTTGCCCTTTGTAAAGTGCTTTGGTACGAACCAAGTCACGGCCACTGTGATTAAAAGGAATCCAAGCTTTGCCAGTTTGATGGGTAACACTGTTGTCTGGGTGGCCAATCAGGGAGTAGACTTCCTCCATAGACATTCCTTCGCGGATTACGTCAAATGATGCCTTGTCACTATTTTTCTTTTTGGTAGTTTTTTGTGGCTTTTTGTTTTGCTTTTTACCAGCACGAACTGCATCGAGGTCAACCATACCTTGGGTATATTGGGTAACACTTGAATCACCAAGCTGCCCAATTGCTATTTTAGCGTATTTCTTGACACTTCTATTTTTTGTGCTGCTCATTACTTGTTTTAATGCTGAAGAGTAACGACCGTTTCCGGAAGCACCAAGTGCCTTGGCTACCCATGCATATGCATCGGCTTCTCTTTTGCCCGCCGTCATATGTTTGGTGAGTAATGTTTCAGCTGCAATGTCAAGTACTTCAGTATTCGTTTCGCCTGAATGGTAAATGTTTTGTGCTGCACGCTTAATGCTGACTGCTCCACCTTGGGTCATTTGATCAATATAGCGTTGCCCAACGACATCTACAGCGTGGGCAGATGTGACCATAAGTAGTAGTAAAATAGAAATACAAAATGACTTCATCGAATTCTCCTTCGTCTGATTGTTTGGTATTGTATTGTTGGTCTTTGTCTTGATTGGTTGAAATAACTTTATATGAGATTTTAGACTTTAACAAATTGCTCTATCGAAACAAATAGTTAATTATTTTTTAGTCGAGGAAAGGTGACTTGGATTGTAGGTTTAATCGAAATATAAACATCGTAACCAATTTGCCCTGTTTCTAAATTGTCTATACCCCCAAGGTCAAGATAAGAAAATCTACTTGGTATGACTATCGAATCGCTAAACGTTAAGTATTCTGTCTCTTTTACCGTTTTTAACTGAATAGTTCCATTTATGAATATGGCAAAAGAGGTTATTTCGTTGCCATCGTTATTATTGATAAGTGCTATCTCTACAATGCTTTCATGCTGCCAAACTTTTAAGGATAATGTTATTCCACTTTTCGTCACTTTGTATGAGTGGCTTACTTCGTATTCTTCAATTTCAGGTATTGTTTCAAGACAGACTAAAAAGTCGGTTTCGTCCCACTTTAAGTTTGGCATAAATTGATCCAACTGTTGATGTAGCTTGTTATGGCAATAAATAAAGGTGTTTTCTGATTGTGTGCCTGCTAATTTTGCTCTACTGGCCGAGTAAATAGCCAAGAACCTGATTCTGGCGGAGGTTGTTCGGCTCTCCATCCTAGAGCAGAAAAACTGATTAAGTCATTTGGGTTTTCTGCTCTGTTATCTATTGCGTAGCGAACAATTGCACCTCGGGCTTTTTTTGCGTGGACAACTGCGTTTTTATACGAACCATCTGGGTACTTTTCTTTAAATGTTGGAATTATAACGGGGTGGTTTAATTTTTTAAGGTCCAGGGCCTTCATATACTCTTGTGATGCAACACTGATAATTGCTTCTCCTGGTTTTAGCTCATTATTCAGTTTAGTTG
>JADGED010000247.1 GCA_016744555.1 Desulfuromonadaceae bacterium | reverse complement strand
TTGGCCCGAAGAGGTTGCCATAGCAGCTACGCCGCCTTCAAGTAAGGCAATTTTTTCTTCTAAGGCAGCTGTAGTTGGATTACTAATGCGGGTATACATATGATCACCAACATCAAGATCAAAGACCTGTGCAAGGTGGTCAGCGCTACTGTACTTATATGTAGTACTTTGACAAATAGCTGGAATTCGTGGTTCGGTAGCTTTTGGTACATAAGTTCCTTGCACCGCCTGAGTTTCAATTTTCCAATTGTTAGCCATGTGGATCTCCATAAAAGTTAAGCTGTTTTTTATTTTTGACGATACTAGCAAATTTTTTAATATTTCGCTGTTATTAATTCTATAGAAACTTTTTAACCGCAGATGAACGCTGATGACGCAGATACAATCAAGACCTTTGACAGGATTAAGGTCTGATAGGAGCGGATAGAACAAAAAGATAAAAAAGAAGCTAGCCTCACGCAGAGCACACTGAGATCACAAAGAAGATAAAAATAAAAAGAATTTAGTTCTTGGTTTTAAACAAAAGCAAAGAATTCTTTTGTAACTGTATTTCCTCTACGCTCTTTGCGCTTAAAGTGAGTACAGCGAACGAGTAAGAAATAAGTTTTTGAACTAACATCCGATTTTATCCTGTTGATCCTGTCAAAGGTTATCGCTCTTAAAATCAGCGTAATCAGCGTTCATCTGCGGTAAAGCTTTATTCATAGTTGTCGTAACAATATATAAGCGTATACTAAACAAACTATGAAATTAGAATTGATAAAAAATGTCGTCATTGAACTTAAACAGCAACTATCTGGCGCCAGGGTATCAAAAATTCATCAACCTTTGCCGGAAGTATTAGTGTTTAAACTTTGGAACGGCAAGGATACGCTGCGCTTACTCGTCTCTACAGAAGGGCAGAAAAGCCGTATCCACTTAACTGAACAATCATGGCCTAACCCTCATATCCCTCCACGCTTTAGTCAGTTGCTTAGAGCTAGAATTACGCGAATTAATTCAATCTCTGTAGTTAATGACGATCGAATAGTGCAACTTGATTGCACAGGCAAGCATGGTGATTGTCGACTTTTGTTTGAAATTATAGGTAAGCGTAGCAATTTGATTTTGGTTGATGGAGAAGGGGTGATTATCGATGTTCTTAAGAGAATTGTAGGTGATGGGGGAAGTAGATCACTGTTAGCAGGACAAAAATATGCTTTTCCCGCTAAAAACGTTACCGCTGCAGAACAGAAGCCAATGGTCTTAGATGATTTATATCCTAGTTGGAATGATTATGTCGATAAGCTTTACACTGAGGGTGAATATGCTGAGAATAAGCTCGATTTTAGTCGTCAACTACAGCTTGCAGTGAATCGGCAAATAAAAAAGATAAAAAAACGTATAGTTGCAATTGAGAAAGACTATGAACAACAGCAAAACTTCGAAGCTAATAGGCAGGCAGGCGATCTTTTGCTAGCTAATCTTCATTCAATTCGTCGTGGAATGACAGAAGTTGAGCTCTACAATTTTTATTTACAACCTGCTGAGCCAATCATAATCAAGCTTGATCCGTTACTTGAACCTCAGCAGAATGCCCAGATGTATTTTAAGCGCTATAAAAAAGGGCGTATTGGGCAAGATCATAGTAAGAGGCGTTTGTTGGAAACACGGAGAGAACTTGAATGGTTGGAGCAAGTTGATTATCAGCTAAAAGATACTGTAAAAAATTCCGACATCGAAGAAATAGCTGTAGAATTACGTAAGGTGGGGCTGCTAAAAGATAAAAACCGGCTGCACAGTAAGAAAACTTTACAACCTTCTAAGCCGCATGTGGCAACAAGCCCATCAGGCTTTAAAATAGTTTGGGGCCGAAATAATCGCCAGAATGATGAAATATCAACAAAAATTCTAAAAGGCAATGATTTGTGGTTCCATGCTGCAAATGCATCTGGGTCGCATGTTGTAATGAAGATTGGTAGCTCTACTACAGCAGTGATCGACACAGATTTGTACTACGCAGCCTCTATTGCAGCAGGTTATTCCAAGCTTAAAAACGCTACAAAAGTCGAGGTTATGCAAGCCGAAGCAAAAAATGTACATAAACCTAAACATTGTAAAGCAGGCTTAGTAAATGTTTTAAAGTATGTGACCTTACTGGTGCCACCATTACGATTAGATTGAATTTGTTGCCCCTTAGACTTTAATCAGAACTTACATCCGCTTTTATCTTGTTGATCCTGTCAAAGGTTATAACTCTTGAAAATAACGGTAAAAAGCTAATTTGACAGGATTAAGATCTGATAAAATCGGATAAATCAAAGATAAAACCTGTCTCACGCAGAGCTCACTAAAATCACAAAGAGAATCAAGATCAAGAGAATTAAGTACTTGGTTTAAAACCAAAAAACGTATTTATTAACCTTAGTTTTTACTCGCGCCTTAAGAGCGTAAAGCGAACGAGATAGAGATAGGCTTTTGCCTAAATATCCGATTATATCCTGTTGATCCTGTCAAGGGTTAAGATTTTTAGTTGCAAAGGAAAAACCCATTTGCTATAAGAACTTTCTCTTCAGGCCGAAGTGGTGGAATTGGTAGACACGCATGTTTCAGGGACATGTGTCTGTATAGACGTGGGAGTTCGAGTCTCCCCTTCGGCACCAAAAAAACTGGGTCTAAACGGGTCTACGCCAAAGAAAGGGGATGGTTCATTTTCCTGCCATTAAAATCGATCAAATTTCTATTCTGTTTTAACCGCACATTACTCTTACCCGCAACCGATAATTTTCAAAGTTTCTAAATCCATAGGCTCTGCGCTGAATAAGTTTCATTTTTCGATGAAAACCTTCAACAATCCCATTACTTTTATAGTAACGGAACATGCAAGCTATTGCGGTAAGCCAATTCGTTAAAC
>JADGED010000246.1 GCA_016744555.1 Desulfuromonadaceae bacterium | reverse complement strand
TAAATATACATAAACACATACAACCAAAAACAAAAGATAACAGCTACTTAAGATATAAAAATGATATTACAACTATGCATACCTATTGACTAAATCCAATATTGGCTGAAAGACTTTTGAACCCGTCAACACAATGTCGCCAAACCAATCGTCGCCAATAAAATGGCGCGACTGGCATAAAAAAACGGCCCACACATAAAGAGTGAGCCGTAGAAAAACAAATACTAAATTTATTTAAAGTGAGTCTCGGTATAGCTTGTAAACTAAAGCATCTGCTAACGCTTGATACGAAGCATCTATTACGTTACTACTAACCCCAACCGTGCCCCAGCGTGAATCGTCATCTCCAGACTCAACCAATACACGAATAACAGAATCTGTCCCTTGGCTCGACGGAAGCACCCGCACTTTATAATCGAGCAGCTTAACATCTGCTATTTGTGGATAAAAACCAACCAATGCCTTGCGCATTGCAGTATCAAGAGCATTTACAGGGCCGTTACCATCAGCAGCTGTATGCTCAACCTTACCGCCAACCTTTACACGGATAGTCGCTTCAGACACGGGCTCTTGATCATTTTCCCGTAACGTATCAATAACGCGAAAAGCGGTAACTGAGAAGAAATGTTTAAGCTTACCCATAGCTTTAAGCATCAGCAATTCAAACGAAGCTTCAGCCCCTTCAAATTGAAACCCTCGATTTTCCATCTCTTTTATATCTTCGAGAATCTCAAGGGTCACCGGATCTTTACTATCTAATTCAATGCCACACTCTTCTGCTTTAGCGAGGATATTAGAACGACCAGACAGATCTGAAACTAAAACTCGTGTACGGTTACCGACTTTTTCTGGGCGAATATGCTCATAAGTTTCAGGGTGCCGCTGAATCGCCGACACGTGCACTCCACCTTTGTGAGCAAATGCCGAATTACCTACATATGGCTGATGTTTATTCGGCGTAAGGTTTGCCAACTCATAAATATAGCGGGAAGCACTACGTAAAGTATTCAGCTTGCCTTCACCAAGGCAATCATGCTCCATTTTCAAGCTCAAAGAAGGAATTATGGCGCAGAGATCGGCATTACCACAACGCTCGCCAAAACCATTAATTGTGCCCTGTACATGAATTGCACCACAATCAACCGCCATTAGTGAGTTTGCTACAGCACAACCACTATCATTATGGGCGTGAATCCCAAGCGGGGTAGAGACTGCCTGTTGAACAGCTGCCATAATCGATGGGAATTCATGGGTTAAAGTACCACCGTTGGTATCACAAAGGACGATACAATCAACTCCCGCATCAGCAGCAGCCTGTAATGTCTTAATCGCATATTCGGGATTAGCCTTATAGCCATCGAAAAAATGTTCGGCATCATAAATTACTTCGCCGATATGCTCTTTCAAGTATACCAATGAATCGTTGATAAGTTCCAAGTTTTGATCTAAAGAAATACGCAACGCCTCTTTTACATGGAAATCCCAAGTTTTACCAAATATCGTCACGGTATCAGGAGTTGCTTCAATCAGCATTTGGATATTATTGTCATCTGCAGGGGTAACTTTAGCCCGACGAGTTGAACCAAATGCCGCTATCTTACTATGGCTCAGGGTTTCATTCTGCATAGCTTTGAAAAAAGTTATGTCTTTAGGGTTTGATCCCGGCCAACCACCTTCAATATAGTCGATCCCAAGTTCGTCCAATTTCTTGGCAATTCGCACCTTATCCTCAACCTGAAAAGAGATATCCTCTGCCTGAGTACCATCTCTAAGAGTTGTATCGTATAAAAATATCTTGCCCATTATTTTACCCTTTCTGTGATGCTTTAAGCACGAAAACTACCGATACTTAAGTGAAATCAAACTCGATAGAAAATATCATCTGCGCAACATCTCTTAGCTAACGCCAAAATAGTCAATTCTTCACTATATGGGATAACTGCTTCTAACGAGTTTAAGTTATAAATAGAATATTGTTTTGTAACAGCAAAATAAAGGTGGGTCAAAATATTTTTTTAGTTACTAGAATAAGCTCGGCATAAGAAAAAACGTTTGCTTCAACAAAGAACACCTACACCTTGAACTACCCTCTCGACAAAGGCAGTCCAAAGTGCAAATAATTCCAGCGTAAGGCAAAAGTAAAATTATTTTTTCAGAGGCAATTGCCTTTGAGAGCTACGAGAAGCTGCGCTATCAAGACTAAAAAATGATATGGTCTCCTGCAATTGCTCCGCTTGGCTAGAAAGCTCTTCTGAAGTAGAGGCCATCTCTTCCGAAGCAGAAGCATTTTGCTGAATAACTTGGTCAAGCTGCATAATTGCCTTATTTACCTGTTCAGCGCCTGTATCTTGCTCTTTACTCGCGGCAGATATTTCTTGAACTAATTCTGCTGTACGCTGAATATCTGGAACCATCTTAGTAAGCATCTCTCCGGCTTGCTCTGCCACTTCAACGCTGCTGCTTGACAAATCACTAATTTCGGCTGCTGCCGCTTGACTTCTTTCTGCCAATTTACGAACTTCAGCGGCAACAACAGCAAACCCTTTGCCATGCTCTCCAGCACGAGCAGCCTCTATCGCTGCATTTAGAGCAAGTAAATTAGTTTGACGAGCAATTTCTTCAATAATAGAAATCTTACCGGCGATATCTTTCATAGCTGTCACAGTTTTATTAACTGAATCACCACCAGCTTTTGCATCGTCGGCACTCTTTACTGCAATTTTTTCTGTTTGTATTGCATTGTCGGCATTTTGCCGAATATTTGCAGCCATCTGCTCCATTGCACTCGAGGCTTCTTCTGCGGCAGCCGCTTGTTCTGTTGCCCCCTCACTCATCTGTTCAGAACTAGCAGATAATTCTTGGCTACCGGATGCAACATTATCGCTAGCGCTCATAACATTACCAAC
>JADGED010000245.1 GCA_016744555.1 Desulfuromonadaceae bacterium | reverse complement strand
AGGCTGGGAAGTTCAGTTCAAAAATAGTACCACCAGATTCTGGTTGCTTGATGTCGATAAAACCAAGATGATCCTGAACAGTGTTCCAGACTATTGCTAGCCCTAGTCCAGTACCGCTGTGCCCGAGAGTTTTGTTGGAGTAAAATGGTTCAAAAATATGTTCTAAGTCGGCGGGGTCAATCCCTGGTCCATCATCGGTAACAGAAAACAAAACATATAGGCCAGACTCTATCGTACGATCGTGAAATTTTAGAGGTGAAGATAGTTTTTTGGTTTCTGTTTTTAGGGTAATGTGCCCACTAGAAGTTGCCTCAGCGGCATTAACAACCAGATTCATGATGCATTTGCGGATATGGATTTCTGAACATGAAATATTGGTAACTGCTGGTTCAAATTCATGAGAAAAAATAATTTCTGGAAATCGTTCAGCTAGAGATTGATGCTCAGCAGAGGCTAAATATTCGGTAGCAATAGTGTTTATATTTAATGCATGGCGATCTGACGCTGCATCTCGAGACAAAGTTAGCAGGTCGGCGACAATTGCAGCTGCCCTACGACCAGATTCTCTAATTTCGCGCAAATATTTTAACAACTTTTTTTCTTCTGGAATTTTTCGTAATAAGAGGTCGGCGTAGCCGACCGATCCCGATAAAATATTATTCAAATCGTGGGCAACACCACCTGCTAGCAAGCCTATTGCTTCCATCCGCTTGGCACTGTGTACCTGTTGCTGCAGTTTAACCTTCTCTTTTTCCGCCTGAATCCGTTCACTTAATTCTGTTTCCAACTCGACGGTTCTTTGGCGTACTTGTCTTTGCAAGGAGCGATTCCAGAGGATGATAAGGAGGAGGGTCAGAAATAAAAACACCGCCGCAATTGAAATCATAACGACTGGTGACGGTTGCCAAGAGTTGTCTCCCAGCGAAATCCATCTGTCTAAAATTGCCTTTTTTTCTTCCGGGGCAATGGCTTCCATCCCTTTGGTGAGGATAGAAACAAGCTGTGGCCAATCATTACGTACGGCAAAGGAGAGGTCAAAAACAAAGTCGGTATCTTGGGTAACCTTAAGGTTGTTGATGCCATCTTTCTGAATGTAGTATGAAGCTGAGGCAATGTTGAGAACCATTGCATCGATTTTTCCAAACGAGACTTGCCTCAGGCCAGCAGAGATATCAGGCATCACTTCAAGAGGAAGGTTAGGGTGCACCCTGCGCATATATTCGTGATCGGCATAGTTTGCTACGACCGCAACACTTTTTCCTTTCAATTCAGATAGTTGTGGGAAGTCTGTTGCTGATTCGCGAGCTAAAACTACAGCCGGAAATTCAACAAAAGGGCTGGTGAAGCGCATATATTCAAGTCGCTCTGGAGTTGGAACTGCAGCGCCCCACATATCAATCTGTCGGTCCTTTGCTTGTTGAACTACCTCGCTCCAGTCTTTAAGGGCTACAATCTCAAATTTTAGGGGTAGTTTTTTTTCTAATAAACGGATGAAATCGGCGGCAATGCCTTGATATTTATGATTTTTATCAATGTACTCAAGTGGTGGGAAGTCCGGGTCAGGGGCAAGCCTTACAATTGGATGTTCTTTAATCCAATTAATCTCTTGTCCTGTTAATTCGATTGCCTTGCTGTCGCCGACTTGAGAACAGCTTTGTTGCGGAAAGGACAATGTCCCTAGGAAAACAGCTAGGCATGTAATTATGGTTAGGACAAAGTATTTGTCTCGCATATATTTAATAGAATCCTCGCTTGGGTATTTATGGTAAGTAACCATGGTGCCCCCACACCAAAATATAATGTAGCCAGCGCTTGAGCTTTATATTTATTTTGTTTAATCATATAATGTTTACGGATAAAGTCAACGCTAGTTCGATATAACTTAAAGTTCAACCAGCAAGCTTTAACTTACATAGTTGCTGGAGTGTCGATTAAGGATAAAGGGAAGATAAATGGCAGACCATTTGATTAGAGTAGTAAGTGCTGACGGAATGTTCCGTGGAGTAGCGGCTGTTACTACAGATTTAGTGCGGACAGTATGTGAAACCCAGCAGACTGATTTAACTGCGACCATAGCGTTGGGGCGGCTATTAACCGGAGGGGCGTTATTAAGTAGCCTTTTAAAAGGGGAGCAACGTTTAGCGTTAGCGGTTGAGGGCAATGGTCCGGTGGGCAAAATAAGTGTTGAAGCTGATGCTAATGGTAAGATCAGGGGAAATATTCGTAACCCTATTACCAATCTTCCGCCTGCTGGGGATCATTTTGATGTTGCTGGGGCGGTTGGTAGGGCAGGCTTTCTTCATGTGTGGAAGGATCTTGGCTTGAAAAAGCCATACCAGAGTATGGTGCAGTTACAGTCGAGTGAAATCGCTGAAGATATCGCCTATTACTTGGCAGAATCTGAGCAAACTCCCTCAGCAATAGGAGTTGGCGTACAGGTTAATTCCAGCGGTACGATTGTATGTGCTGCTGGCTTCCTGGTACAATCGCTACCTCCAGCCGATGAAGACCTTATTAACAGCCTTGAGAGTAATGTTAAAAAACTTGGTTCGGTCACCGATTTTATCCATCAGGGCAAAACACCTCAAGATGTTCTGGATATTCTATTTGGCTCAATTCCACACCGAACTCTTTTTAAACAAGCGTTACGATATCAATGTTCCTGTAGTCAGAATAAAATGCAAAAAGCATTATTGACCCTTACCAAAGAGGACTTAATAAAGCTTAAAGAAGAAAAGACTAATGGTGTAGAAGTCCGTTGTGAATTTTGCGCAAATGTATACGTCTTCAATCAGTCAGCTTTGCAGAAAATTATTGAGAAACTATAAGCTCACTACCCCTTTCCACATTTCATCACTATAGCAGTCTAGTTATTTTGTTTTCTAACTTGCTGTTTTTGCACCAGTTGATAT
>JADGED010000244.1:1889-2915 GCA_016744555.1 Desulfuromonadaceae bacterium | reverse complement strand
ATCCAGCTGAGCTAGCGGCGCTTAAAGAGAAGCTCTTATCTCTTATTTTGAGGTGCTTGTCAACACCTTTTGAAATTTAATTGAATAAGTGGCGGAGAGGCGGGGATTCGAACCCCGGGTGGCATACACCACACTCGCTTAGCAGGCGAGCACCATCGGCCTCTCGGTCACCTCTCCGCATATCTTACTTATTCAATTTTTTTAAAATGGCGGATGGCCAGGGATTCGGTCACTTCGTCATCGCCATCACGGCGATTCCTGCGTAACCTCACCTGCACTCTCTGCCGTCGACATCCTGTCGGCTTTTCTGACATTAAGTCAGCGTTCGTTCCGTTTCGAATCCAACGAATTTTATCTGCAAATTTAAAATGGCGGATGGCCAGGGATTCGAACCCCGGGTGGGTTGCCCCACTCTAGTTTTCAAGACTAGCGCCTTAAGCCGCTCGGCCAGCCATCCGTAATTTTAAACAGCAAAACTGCTTGCTTCGAAAAGCTGTGGGACTTTATCGAAAAAAAGAGAAAAAGGCAAGTTAAACCTGCCGCTATATTCTTTTTTTATTTAACTATCCACTACTTTGTTATTTTTTCCAAACCGCCCATATATGGACGCAACACGTCTGGCACTAACACCGAACCATCTTCCTGCTGATAATTCTCCAGTACCGCCAACAAAGTACGACCTATCGCCAAACCTGAACCATTTATCGTGTGAACTAATTCGGCCTTTTTCGCTCCCTCACGACGGAAACGAATAGCTGCACGCCGAGCCTGAAAATCGGTAAAGGTCGAGCAGGATGAGATTTCGCGGTAACATTCCTGTCCCGGCAACCAAACTTCAATATCGTAAGTTCTCGCAGCGGAAAAGCCAATATCACCAGTACAAAGATCGACTACTCGATACGGAAGCTTGAGCAATTGCAAAACTTTTTCTGCATTGCCAAGCAATGATTCTAGCTCGGCATCAGAATCCTCTGGACGGACAAATTTAACCATTTCAACTTTATTAAATTGATGCTGGCGGATTAG
>JADGED010000244.1:0-1879 GCA_016744555.1 Desulfuromonadaceae bacterium | reverse complement strand
TCTAGCTCGGCATCAGAATCCTCTGGACGGACAAATTTAACCATTTCAACTTTATTAAATTGATGCTGGCGGATTAGTCCACGAGTATCTTTACCGTGAGAACCGGCCTCTTTGCGGAAACAAGGGGTATAAGCGGTATAGCAAATGGGCAAATCTTTTTCTGTCAAAATTTCATCACGATGGAGATTTGTGACCGGAACTTCTGCTGTGGGTATCAAAAACAGATCGACATCTTCGGTATGAAACAGGTCACTTTCAAACTTAGGTAGCTGGCCCGTTCCCGTCATCGATGCTCGATTGACCAAAAATGGAGGTAAGGTTTCCGTGTAACCGTGCTCAGTCGTATGTAGATCAAGCATAAAGTTGATCAGTGCACGCTCTAACCTGGCGCCAGCACCGAAGTAGACACAAAAACGTGCCCCAGAAAGTTTACTAGCACGCTCAAAATCGAGGATACCCAAGCC
Source organism: Desulfuromonadaceae bacterium (assembly GCA_016744555.1). Taxonomy (GTDB): domain Bacteria; phylum Desulfobacterota; class Desulfuromonadia; order Desulfuromonadales; family Geopsychrobacteraceae; genus Desulfuromusa. The sequence goes on along the minus strand of JADGED010000244.1, from coordinate 1,415 downwards.
TTCACCGACATCCCAATGAGCTTTAGGCTCAAACGTCAAACTAGGCTTTTCACCCCAAGTACGAACTTCAACATTATCGTCTTCAGAAGCGCCTACTGGACTCTCAGCGTGAGGAATATTTGGCACCATCATCAAAAGTTCGCTGAGTTGCTCGGCTACTTCACGGAGCTTATCATCCATCACTTTTATCTGTGCCGAAACTTCTTTCATTTTAACAATTTCGCCCTGCACCTGACTTTTGTCTTTGGTTTTACCAATCAGAGCCGAAACAGTATTTTTTTCTGCCTTAAGAGCTTCAACTTCACTAAGCAGATCACGGCGCTGCTGATCTAACGCTTGGAAGCCAGACAAATCAACCTTGCCAGAACGAGTGGCGAGAGATTTTTCTGCTACATCAAAGTTGTCCCGTAAGTATTTAATATCGAGCATGATTTACTCCTTATAACTACCAATTTTAACTCGGAGAAAGTTGATAACACTTCTTTCTCTAAGAATCAAGAATTGATAAGTTCTACTGGTGTTCCAAACAATTGCTTTTTTGCTCAACGTCCATACACATGCGTGGGCAAAAAGTAACGCAAAGCGGTGAGGCGAGGAAAGAACTTTAAGCTTTTGCTGCCCCCTCATCCGCCCTGACGTGCACCTTCTCCCATGGGGAGAAGGGTGTAAAATCGAAATACGATTACGCCTTACCACAAAACCCACTATAAGAATGAGAGATGTGCTCAAGCTGCTAGGCGCTTTGAAAATTACCCCACAGGCGTAGCGCTAGCTACGTCGAGGACGGAATTTTCAAAGCAACAACGCAGATTGGGTGCAGCTCTCATTCGTTCCCGCCATTAACCCACCAGTTGTGATCATCATCAAACCACCACTTAGTCGAATCAGTTTCCCAAATAGTATCGGCGAGCTGCTTGGCTATTTCAGTTTTCAACCGCAACTTAGAAAACGGATACCATTCGTCGGCATTACGATTACCGAGATCTTTATGCTCTTTGAGTGACAAAACCATCTCCAACTGATCGGCATCGTGAGCAATTAATGCTTCATGACTTTCACGGGCATTAAATTCAGCCAAAGTTTGCCGGTAATCATCTCCAAACGGCAGTTGCCGGGCCAAATCTTCTACCGCTTTTTCCTCATCGGCCTTAACATACTTTTTATTGACGTAATTTAGATCACCAGTACGGGCTTCAGGAATATCGTGAAACAGACACAACTGCAACACCCTACCAATGTTAGCCTTACCATCCATTTGCGCAAGGGTATAACCAATCATGGCGGTGCGAAAGCTATGCTCGGCTACCGACTCCGCCCCCGAACCGAGGAATTGGAAACCGGTACGTGGGGTACGTTTAAGCATTCCTACTTCAAATAAAAAATTAGCTAAGTTTTTCATACAACCTCATCAATCA
>JADGED010000243.1 GCA_016744555.1 Desulfuromonadaceae bacterium | reverse complement strand
GCTATGTCCAGCCCAGTTGCTATCAATAAATTGCACTCAATTGGTTCATGGAAATATAACCAGACCGCCGAATCAAAGCTGTTGTATTAGGGTAGCTCTTCCACCTCATCTGCAAGTACAAATTTGAAAAATTCGTGCATCGCTAAGGCCATTGTTACAGTATCTCAAATAAAAACCTTAAAAGTTCCTGTATTGGTGAAGTTTCTCGAGATCGAGGTTATTGTTTCGACGTTAGGTGAGGAATGAGCCCATTGATAAATATCAACACCGAGCATTGTGGCAGAGAAAGTGCTCATCACCCCAACCGATGCTGTTCAGGTAAGCGAGATCTGGTCGATGTTGATGGAATATTAATGTGATGAAGAAGATTTTAGAGTTTTTTAGGTGGCCGTTAAATGACCTACTCCGCGAGATAAAAAGAACCATGCTTGTTGTTATTATTTGCATCGTGGGGGCGCTTGAGTCCCGCCGTTCGCTCCAAGAGTAGACCTGATTGGCGCTCTAGTGTCGATGGTTTTCGGCTGGTTCTTCCCGTGAACAAGTGAAGCTGTTGGTAGTGTTGCAGCATACAATGGTTTAAGCTGAAAACATGTATCCAGCTCGCCGTTTTATCTCTATATCGACTCTTGCTACCGCTATTCACGGTTACTGTAATTGACACCATTGTCCTAATCGACTACTGTCCCGACTAACGCCCTGTTTGACCGATGTTTTTCCCGACGGGGGTAATGCGGCCATCTGCTGAATTGCACACTAAAGTACTTTTTATATAAGGATTTACCCGATGTCTTTTGAGTCCCTTGGCCTATGTGCCGAATTACTAAGTGCCATTAAATCTCAAGGTTATACTGTGCCGACACCGATTCAGAGTGAGGCGATTCCAGTGGTTTTTGCCGGTGGTGATTTGCTTGCCGGAGCCCAAACCGGAACCGGTAAAACTGCCGCTTTTGCTTTGCCAATTGTACAAAAACTGAGTGAAAATCCGCCGCCGAATAAACGTCGCCGACCTCGTGCTTTGGTTTTGGTCCCGACCCGTGAATTAGCGGCTCAGGTTAGTGAGCAAATGCAGAATTATGGCCGCAGATTGTCGTTGCGTTCTACCATGATCTACGGCGGGGTTAACATCCAAGCACAGATCGAACGCTTGCATCGTGGCATTGATATTGTCGTTGCCACCCCAGGGAGATTGCTTGACCATGCTGCACGGGGGACGATCAAGCTAAAGGATGTTGAATTTTTGGTGCTCGACGAAGCCGACCGGATGCTTGACCTTGGCTTTATTGATGAGATCAAGGCGGTTGCAGAATATCTGCCAGCTAAGCGGCAGACGCTGCTATTTTCGGCAACCTATTCCAATAGTATCAAACAGCTCGCTGATGAATTACTTAACCAGCCAAAGCGGGTCGAGGTAGCACGCCGTAGCATAACTGCCGATGAAGTTAGTCAAGTGGTCTATCCGGTGGAGCGTAATCGGAAACGGGAGATGATTTCCCACTTGATTCGTAACGGTCAATGGACTCAGGTGCTGGTTTTTGCCCGCACTCGTTATAGTGCAGATAAACTTACTGCAGAACTACAGTTTGATGGCATTAACACCGCAGCTATCCACAGCAATAAGAGTCAATCGTTGCGAACTCGAACCTTAAAACAGTTTAAACAAGGTGAGCTGCGGGTGTTGGTAGCTACAGATGTTGCCGCACGAGGACTTGATATTGCGCGGTTGCCACACGTGGTTAACTATGAACTCCCAGATGTTGCGGAAGATTATGTCCACCGTATTGGACGTACCGGGCGAGCTGGAGAACCTGGGATGTCAATTTCACTAGTTTGTCCGGCTGAGCAACCTAAACTGCAAGCAATTCAAAAATTACTGCAAGCGACTATCCCTCAAGAATCGATTGCCGAATTCCCCAAGGTTGCAATTAAGCGGGGCATGGTAGTTAAACCACGAAAAAAAGCGATCAGTAAGCCGAGCCCCAAAAAGTTGGCTGCAAAAGCCAAGGCTGCTGCTCCCCGCACCAAAAAGAAGTCAGACAAACCCAAAAATGTACAAAAATCGACTAAGAGCAGGACCGTTGCTGGGCGCCGTGCTGCCGCAAATGCACGTCAAGCGGCAAAGACTGGGCGGCGGGGCTAGAGAGATTAATCTGGTATGAACTCATTGCAACAACTTAAATATCTGGCCGGTTACCCAGAACAGGTGACTTCTCAGGTGCAAAGGTTGATCGTTGAAAAACGCTTGGAAGAAGCTATTCTAAAGCGTTTTCCCCGTGCCCACGAAATTACCACTGAGCGTGCACTGTACGACTTTACCGTGGAACTTAAAAATCGGTTTCTGCGCAAATCTCCCCCGTTAAGCAAAGTTACCTTTGATAGCAAAATCAACGTTCTGCATGGTGCTCTTGGCCTCCATACCTTTGTTTCACGAGTACAAGGGGGGAAATTGAAAGCCAAAAACGAAATCCGTATCGGTAGCGTATTTAAGGTTGCCCCTTTGGAATTTTTACGCATGATTGTTGTTCACGAGCTCGCGCACTTAAAAGAGAAGGAGCATAACAAGGCGTTTTATCAGTTTTGTGAACACATGGAACCGAATTACCATCAATTGGAGTTTGATTTACGGGTTTATTTGACTTGTCTTGACGCGTTTGGACCCCTCTATAAAAATCATGCCTAAGCACGCTGAGTCAAAGCCAGAATTACTGCTATTTAGCGATGGTAGCGTCAATCCACAAACAAAAGTTGGCTATGGGGCATACCTGCTACTGCCAACTGGTGCTAGTTTGCTGGAAGATCTTTCCGCACAAATCAAGCTTAAGTGCTTTTCCCAAACAACTTCGACCCAACTTGAATTACAGACGTTGCTTTGGGCATTTAGCAATATTGATACGACAGACTGCACTCTAACAATCTATACC
>JADGED010000242.1 GCA_016744555.1 Desulfuromonadaceae bacterium | reverse complement strand
CTCATCACCAGCAAGGTTCTGTACAACAGATAATTGGTGCCGTCCCAAATAATCGAACACCGCAGCGACATCACTAATCTCACTTAATTTTTCCGCCAACACCACGGGGATACGATCGAGCAACGCAAGCTTCATTAGCGTCCGCCGCCACGACAGTGGGAATTTGGTTGCCAAAGTATTAAAGAAATCGACGGCATCTAGCTTCGCTGGATCGGGCAACTCATTTACCAACTGGTAGAGCAAACGTTGATCTACATCTTCTAACGAACCGTTGCCAGACATCAATAAACCATTGATCCAGCGGAGTCGGTCGGCGTGTTGATCGACCTGTTGTTGCAGCTGCTGGTTGTTTTTTGCCGACTGCTTCTCTGCCGCACAGAGACGCAGCATTACTTTTATCCGCGCTAACATTTCGACATTACTAATCGGCTGCAAGATAAAGTCGTAGGCACCAACTTCAAGCCCTTCAGCACGCATTTCTGGAGCAGCAATATGGGCAGTCATCAACACCAATGGAATTGCAGCAGTTTGCGGTAGTTCGCGCAGACGGCGACACATCTCTAAGCCGCCCATTTGGGGCATCTGCACATCGATAAAAGCACCGTCGATAATTTCCCGCTCGGCTAACGCCAACCCTTCCAGCGCAGAAGCAGCGGTCAACATACGCACTTCGGGCAGATCGAGTTCAATGATTTTCACCAACAACATCAAGTTAGTGGGATTATCATCGACTAGCAGTAATGTAAATTGTCGCTCTGCTTCCATGGCCAATACTCTTAAACTGGCATCAATCCGGCAAACTTTAGCAGCAGCCGTTTTGATCCTACCGAGTTAAAATAGACGATAACTTTTTGCTTATCGCCATTACCTTCTAAGCGCCGTATTGTTCCAACCCCAAACTTAACGTGTCTAACTTTGCTGCCGAGCTGTAACCCGCCACCTGTTTCCACTACCGGCTCGGGGGCTGCTTTTGCAACCGGAGTTGCCACTACCGTTGCTGCCGGCGGAATAACATCATTACTGCTAACTAAGTCAGCCAGTGATGATAAGTTATGTGCTGCGACAGGAGCTGCCACCACCGCAGTTTCTGCACTATAATCGGCCAGCAGATGTGGTGGTATTTCACCCAAAAACCGGCTAGGTGGATTAAATTGATAGGTACCATAGACCCGTCGCCGCCGCGCATGAGAAAGGTACAGTCTTCCCATCGCTCTTGTCATCCCGACGTAACATAAACGCCGCTCTTCGGCTAATTCATCACCCATATCACCGGAACGCGAATGGGGAAATAGGCCCTCCTCCATCCCGGTCATAAATACCACCGGAAACTCCAGCCCTTTGGCTGCATGGAGAGTCATCATTGTTACCCGTTGCTGCGAAGAGTCGTGCTTATCAAAATCGGTAATTAAAGCAATCTGCTCCAAATAATCTTGTACCGAATCGGTGGTGGTGGCGTGCTCTTCCATACCTGCCAATAGTTGCTCCAAGTTTTCGAGTCGCCCCTTAGCTTCCTGACGACCATCACCGGTCATCGCTTGTTCAGCTTCCTCTCGCAACGCTGGAGCATAACCACTTTCATCAAGGATTTCTGCCATCAATTGTGGATAAGGCAACCGCTCTAAGCTTGCCGTGAACCCATCGATCATCTGAACAAAAGCCGCAACTCGCTTAGCCGCCACACCTTTTAACCCTTGTCGCTCCAACGCTAAGCGGCAAGCTGATAAAAAATTGCCGGCCTCAGCTTCAAATGCCGTGATCCGTTCAATAGTAGTATTACCGATTCCTCGTGCCGGGACATTGATAATTCGCTTCGCTGCCAACGAATCGTTACGATTGACCAGTAAACGCAAATAAGAGAGGGCGTCCTTAATCTCTTGGCGAGCGTAAAACTTCAAGCCACCAAACATTGCATAGGGGATACGACTGCCACGCAAAGCCTCTTCAATGCCACGTGACTGGGCATTGGTACGATAAAAGATAGCTATATCACGCAGGCGGTAGCCCTGAACTTGAAGCCGCTCAGTCTCGCTAGCAACAAAGCGTGCCTCGTCCAAATCGTCGCCAGAAGCTTCAATGTGGATAGCGTCACCAGCAGGGTTTTCAGTCCAGAGCTCTTTATCGCGCCGCTCACGGTTGTTGCCGACTACAGCTCCTGCTGCCTTAATAATCGTTTGGGTGGAACGGTAATTCTGCTCCAAACGGATAACCTCTACTGCCGGGAAGTCTCGATCAAAACTGAGAATATTACCGACCTCGGCTCCACGCCAACGATAGATCGATTGATCATCATCACCGACAACACAGATATTGGTATTATCGCCCAGCAGTAATTGCATCAAACGATACTGCACCCGATTGGTATCTTGAAATTCATCGATCAATAAATGGCTAAACCGCTCTTGCCAGCGCTGACAAACATCGGGGCAGGTTTCAAACAAACGCACTGTCAATAATAATAGATCGCCGAAATCGACGGCATTAGCAGCTTTTAGCTGTTGCTGATATTGCTCATACAAATCGGCTAACTGCTCTTCGTCACTACGTAAACTGTGGAGCCCATCGGGCATCTGCCCTTGATTTTTCGCCCGGTCTATAAAAGACGCTAACGCCCGTGGCTTCAAAACTTTTTCAGAAATATCTTCCCGTTTGAGCAAATCACGCAACAAACGCAATTGATCTTGATCGTCGTAAATAGTGAAATCTTTACCGTAGCCAAGATGGTGAATCTCTTGCCGTAAAATACGGGCACAGCCAGAATGGAAGGTAGAAATCCACGGCATTTCGGTGCTACCGAGCAACTCTTCCAACCGCTCTCGCATCTCTTTGGCTGCTTTATTGGTAAAAGTGACCGCCATAATTTTCCACGCCGGTACGCCACACTCACAAATTAAGTGGGCAATCCGATGGGTCAAAGCCCGGGTTTTTCCCGAACCGGCACCAGCCAACAACAGCAATGGCCCGTCC
>JADGED010000241.1 GCA_016744555.1 Desulfuromonadaceae bacterium | reverse complement strand
ACCATGCATCTTGCTCATCTCGCTGGCATCTCTATTTTTGCGACTGGAGGGATTGGAGGTGTGCATCGTGATGCAATTCATGACATCAGTGCAGACCTCACGGCTTTGGGACAGTATCCGATGATGGTTGTGAGTGCGGGGGTGAAGTCAATTTTAGATATTCCGGCAACACGTGAGGAATTGGAAACACGGGGGGTGCTCGTTGCGGGCTGGAAGACAAATGACTTCCCAGCCTTTTACGCAAAGACCAGCGGACTTAAAACGGATACAAAGGTACAGGATGCTACAGAGGCGGCCACTTTATTGAAGGCGATGCGGGAGATCAAATTGACCGCCGCGATTCTCCTTACCGTTCCCGTTCCTGATGAATACGCGATGCAAGAAGCAGAGATCCAACCTGTGATCGATCAAGCATTGCGTGATGGGCGCCAAATAAATTATATGCGGTTTGGGGATTATCAGCCGCTATTGGGTGAAACTCCACAAATTAAAGTTCATCAGCTTGATCCACGCTTAGGGTTTGAGTCTTTCGCTAGTCAAGTCCACAGTATCGCCACTAAGCAAGGTCGCAACGCTTTTTATGTGTTCGATTGCCTTTCCGAGCTCCTTTCTGCTTGGGCAACCGATTATATGGTCGGTAACTTTTTTCGTGTAACTTGCCCCTACCTATTTGAGTTAGACACCGTCGCATATTTTGCTTTGATCCGAGATTACCATTCATTTAGAACCGTCGAGCGGATTCGTGATACCACTCAGGTTCTGGTCGATGTGTTTAGCCATGATGGCCATTTTCATATTCAGCCATTAAAGGTATGGCAGCGTCGTTCACCGACCATGTTTCTCCCCCACCAAAAGGATGGCGAGCAGTTTAAGCCGTTGACTAACAGTTACGAATCAACTCGTCTTTACAGCTCTTTAGCGGCCCGCACCAGAGGAGCTGCACGGCGTCAGATTGACCATTGGCATCGATTGTTTTCAGAAGCTGAAGAACTTTGTGAAGTGGATGCTAGCGAAGAAGATCGTGCCAGTATGGTGCGTCATATTTGTCGCCATATGATTGCTCGCGAAGAGCGGATGCTGGCTTTAGCACAACGGCATCTCTCTTTGCCTGAATTGCTGGAGATCAAGTCGCGGGTAATTGGCTCCGGGTTTATCGGCGGTAAAGCCGTCGGGATGTTGCTAGCGCATAATATTTTGCGGCAGGATGAGGCCTTTGATTGGACAAAACATTTGGAAGTTCATGATTCTCATTATGTGGGCTCCAATGTTTATTACTCCTACATTGTTCACAACGGTTTGTGGCATTTGTTTATGGCACAAAAAACTGAAGCTGGTTATTACTCTGCCGCTGCCGAACTGCGAGAGAAGATGCTTGCTGGTTCCTTCCCCGAACATATTCGTGAAGGTTTTCAGCATCTGTTGGAATATTATGGTCAGTATCCAATTATTGTCCGCTCTAGTTCGTTGCTGGAAGATGGTTTTGGTAATGCCTTTGCAGGGAAGTACGATAGTTTCTTTTGTGTAAATCAAGGGACCCCAGAAGAGCGTTTGGCGCAATTGGAGGGGGCGATCCGCAAGATTTTCGCCAGCGCAATGAGCGAAGACGCACTTGCCTATCGATTGCAGCGTGGACTTGATCAACTCGACGAGCAAATGGCCTTACTAGTACAGCGAGTTTCCGGCGCTTATCGTGACCACTATTACATGCCTGAACTTGCCGGTGTTGGTGTCTCTTATAACACTTTTGTTTGGGATAAAGAGATGGATCCCCAGGCGGGAATGTTGCGCTTGGTAGTTGGGCTTGGTACTCGCGCAGTTGATCGAGCTGAAATAGATTACCCCCGTGTTGTCGCCCTTGACGCTCCGCGAAAACGTCAGCATAAAGGGTTTGAGGATGTCCGTAAGTTTTCGCAGCACGATGTCGATTTGTTGAATGTAAATGAAAACCGACTCGAAACGGTATCCTTGTTTAAATTGACCCAAGAAGAGGTTAATATCCCTTGGAGTCAATATGCGGTTAAAGATGATGAAACTATGGAACGCATGGCGCAGCGAGGCAACAAAGCTAGTGATGTTTGGCGCCTGACCTTTGATGATTTTTTGGAGAAGTCAGATTTTACTGTGCTGATGCAACGCCTGTTGAAAACCATAGAAGGGGCGTATGGCTATCCAGTGGATGTTGAGTTTACTGCAAACTTCACTGCCGATCGAACCACCAAAATTGATGTAGTTCAGTGTCGTCCCCTGCAGACTCGGGGTTCTAGGATGCAGTTAGAGATCCCCGAAGATATCCCCGATGAAAATTTATTCTATCGCTCTGAAGGTAATTTTATGGGTGGGAATATCGCCCATGAATTTGATTGGATAATTTGGGTAGATGCTGCTGAGTATTTAGATTTGCCGCTGGTAGAGAAATATGAAATAGCAAGAATGATCGGCTTGTTGAATAAGCGGATTGCCGATAAGGAAACTGGAAAAACCATGTTGCTTGGCCCTGGACGTTGGGGAACGACAACTCCTTCCTTAGGTGTGCCGATTAGTTTTGCGGAGATAAACAACCTTACTGCTTTGGTTGAGGTTGCATTTACTACTGGTGATTTGATGCCAGAGCTCTCATTTGGCTCCCACTTTTTCCAAGATTTGGTCGAAGCCGATATTTTCTATCTCGCCTTGTTCCCAGATCATAAGAATTGTTTCCTCAATGAGTCATGGTTGCAGTCATGCTCAAATGCCCTTAACGGACTTCTCCCATCGTATAGTCGTTATCGCAATGTGGTAAAGGTGGTAAGGCTAAAAGATGAGAAGGTTAAATTGGTTGCTGATGTGGTGTCGCAAAAAGTGTTGTGTTCGGTAGGGTAGTCAGGATCAAGGATCAAGGTTCAAGGTTCAAGGTTCAAGGATCAAGGATCAAGGATCTGAACCCTGAAACCTGAAACCTGAAACCTGAAACCTGAAACCTGAAACCTGAAAAAAGCCCCAGACC
>JADGED010000240.1 GCA_016744555.1 Desulfuromonadaceae bacterium | reverse complement strand
TCTTGTGGGCGCTTTGGGCCAGCTAAACTTGGCGTTACCGTGGCTAGATCAAGCTCCAAGACTGCACTATAATTAGGGTCAGCAAGATCATCACAACGCCATAGCCCCTGCTCTTTGCAATATGCTTCAACTAAAGCAACTGTCTCTGCACTACGACCAGAAAGGGTCAAATAATCGATAGTAATTTGGTCAACTGGGAAAAATCCGCAAGTAGCACCGTACTCGGGAGCCATATTGGCAATCGTCGCGCGGTCTGCCAATGGTAACTGCGACAATCCGTCACCAAAAAACTCGACCAACTTCCCAACCACACCGTGGTTACGAAGCATCTGTGTAACAGTCAGTACCAGGTCGGTAGCAGTTACCCCTTCGCTAAGGGCGCCAACAAAACGTACCCCAACAACTTCTGGGATAAGCATTGAAATAGGTTGCCCTAACATCGCGGCTTCGGCTTCAATGCCACCAACTCCCCAGCCGAGAACCCCTAGTCCGTTTATCATAGTGGTGTGGCTATCAGTCCCGACTAAGGTATCTGGATAAACCCAAGTCTCCCCGTCAACCTCTTCACTCCAAACCGTTTTTGCAAGATATTCGAGATTAACTTGGTGACAAATACCAGTCCCCGGTGGCACCACACGAAAGTTATCAAACGCCTGCTGCCCCCAGCGTAAGAATGCGTAGCGCTCAAAGTTACGCTCATACTCTTTTTCTACATTGGCGGTTAAGGACCTGTCGGTCCCGTATTTATCAACCATAACCGAGTGATCAATGACTAAATCTACTGGTATTTTCGGGTTTATTTTACCTGGGTCACCACCCTTTTTGGCAACAGCATCACGCATTGCTGCTAAATCAACAATTGCAGGCACACCGGTAAAGTCCTGCATCAAAACACGAGCTGGGCTAAATGATATTTCACCTGCTTGCAACTGTTGCGGTTGCCAAGTGGCGACAGATTCAATATCACTGCGCGTGACACTTTCACCATCTTCCTTACGCAATAAATTTTCCAACAAGATTTTAATAGTAAAAGGGAGATGTTCCAATTTGCCGAAGCTAGACGCTACCGCTTCGAGACTATTGTATTGATATTTGCGTCCTGCAACCAGCAATGTCTTAGCGCTGTTGAATGTTTTTCCGGTCATCTACATCCTCCTCTGGTTAAGTTATTAACAAAATCAATTTAACACACATTTACAGTATAGTTTATTTGCCATAAAAGTGATTCATCAATATTCATCCAAAGTGTGACCAATCAAAGTTAGAAAAAAAGAAAGGGTGGTGAGGCTCTATAGCTCTATCGTCAACACAATAGATTTCACGCAATCATGCAAACCTATTATAAAAATGCAATAGACAAGCTTTGTTATTCCAATTGTAATAATACCTTCTTACTTGTCAAATTCTTGGTCAACCGAGGTCGTTATGTTATTAAATAATGGATAAATATATTGTTAGAAGTATGGTAGTCAGTGCATGATCATTGTAAGCTTGAATCTTAATAAGGATGGAGTGCTGCGGGACATTATAAATCCCTATTCAAATGATTTTATTTACTTAAATTATCAGTTTTTTCCAAGCGTGTTTTTTTACCATTAACATCTTAGAAAGAGGGTAGATTATGCTTCCAAAAATAAAGACAATTCTTTATGCCACTGGGATGGGTGCAGGTGCACCACATGTTTTCCGCTACGCCTTAGCAATGGCCGAGCAACATGATGCTCAGATCATTGCCGTATCGGCTCTTGAAACTTTATCTGAGTTTGCCGAAAACCTTGTCGCATCTTACATCCCTGCGGAGCAAAGAAAAAAAATACACGATGATGCACACCAAAGCTCCAGGGACAAGCTTCAAGCGCGGATCAACCAACTCTGCGAAAAAGAATGCAACAACAATCAACAGTGCATACAGCGCCTAATTGATATTCGTATCGAAGATGGTGCACCCGCTCAAGCAGTACTGAAAGTTGCTAAAGAAATTAGTCCTGATCTGATCATCATGGGTTCACACCGGCATACAGCCCTAGAAGATGCTATTTTGGGTACAACAACCCACAAAGTACTGCATAGCGCATCGGTTCCAGTATTGGTCGTCCGTATTCCCGATGGGTTTCACGAAGAAGGGTTCTAACAAACAGGAACAGAACCAAGAATCTTGATTTTAAAGACAAAAGGTAAGCAACTCATTTACAAGCGTTGATCACTATTAAGATCTTTTTTATGCTCGTTAGTTCCTAGGAGTAGGTTCTACGGACACTACTTTAATCAGCGATAGCTCTCGTAACTATTTTATGATTTGCTTTTAAATCGGCTTACTATAATAAGAAGCGTAAAACCCATAAATGCTGTCAGTGCATTTTAGAATCTCTGCAAATTGAAGAGCTGTTGCCCTCGACCACGAGGGCAACAGTAATTAAAACCGTATTTTCAATCTTCCCACGGCAGGGTTATCCCCAAGGCCTTAAGCTTATCGCCAAACTCAGTAGCTTCTCGAGATAAGACAATATTTTCGCCTTTAACTCTGATCCAATTACGCTCTTTACACCAACCATCGGCAGCCTCATCCTTACCAGCAACCAATAGCGCTAACAATTCTTGATCTTGTTGCGATAGGGTCATGCGGTTGAAGCGGTAATCTTTGAACGCCTCCCAGGCTAGTGGAACCCAGCGGCTAACAATTTCCTCACCAATGACTTCGGCATAGCGGCGAATCTCTAATTGGGCATGGGGATCCATGCGTAATGCTAAGAAGTGTAAAAGGTTATGTAAATCCATCCCCCAAAACGCTTCGGTATAAGTGCTTAAAGGGAGATCTTTACGTGCCTGCTCTCTTGCTACACCACGCTCTAAGCGATCATTATACACCTCTTTTGACAAGCTATGGAGTTGTTGCTCTGCAGTTGAAAGTTCACCGCCTATGGCAGAATCGAAATAACCGGCACTCCCCTGCTTATTATCCTGAGCCTGCTGCCGCCATTGGTCAGATCCGGTCATCTGCGCACCATCTATAGC
>JADGED010000023.1 GCA_016744555.1 Desulfuromonadaceae bacterium | reverse complement strand
GGGCCGCAACCCCGCGACCTTGACCCTGTTTTTGTTTTTTAAGTATTTATGGAAAATATTAAATCGTAGTGCTGGCAATCACCAGTATTGCCCACAAGCAAGTTTTGTACTATACATATTCTTCTGGTCAACGTTGCCGGTAGAAGTGACAGTCAGGTCCCGCGCAACGGCCATCCGTAAACTCCGTCAGGCCCGGAAGGGAGCAGCGGTAGCGGTTTTGGACGTGTGCCGCGGGGGTGCCTGGCTGTCACTTGTACCGGCAATCGTGGTTTGGCGTTGCAAAAATGCCGACTTACTGCGTTGTCGCAGTTTTTCAGGACTTCGGCATACCGCGAGTATGCCTTCACCCCTGAAAAAAACTCCGCCTTGGAGGACGACATTTTGCTTAGCCCGAATTGTCGCTTCAGTACCTTGAAAAAACTCAGTTATCCAAATAGTATTCGATAAACAAGTCTAAGCAGTGCGGAGGAAGTTCATGTCATATCAGGTTCTAGCGCGCAAGTGGCGCCCGCAAATATTTGATGATCTGGTCGGGCAAGAGCACGTTAGCCAGACGTTAAAAAATGCCATTACTGCTGACCGGGTTCATCACGCCTTTTTGTTTACTGGTGCTCGTGGTGTCGGTAAAACTTCTGCTGCACGAATCTTTGCCAAAGCTCTTAACTGTCAAGAAGGACCAACCACTATCCCATGTGGAACCTGTCCATCCTGTGTTGAAATCACTAAAAGCCAAGGTATCGATGTTCTAGAAATTGATGGGGCGTCTAATACTGGCGTTGATGATATTCGTGAATTGCGGGAAAATATCCGCTATTTGCCGTCCCAGTCACGCTATAAAATTTTTATCATTGATGAAGTCCACATGCTTTCGATCAACGCATTTAATGCGTTGTTGAAAACCCTTGAAGAACCCCCTAGCCACGCTAAATTTATTTTTGCTACTACCGAACCGCATAAAATCCCTATTACTATATTGTCCCGTTGCCAACGGTTTGATTTTAAGAAAATTGGTCTAGCCCCATTGCAGGCACGTTTACGCTTTATTGTTGACCAAGAAAATATCACCGTTGCAGATACCGGCCTGGCGATTATTGCCCGTAGTGCCGGTGGCAGTATGCGCGATGCGCTGTCAACTCTCGACCAGGTGATCGCTTTTTGTGGCGATCAAATTGGAGATGATGAGCTGCAAGGGTTGCTGGGATTAGTAGATCGGGCTTTGTTGCTAGCTACAATTAAGGCAGTTCTCGAACGGAGGCCAGCAGAACTGCTTGGGTTGGTCCACAATGTTGACGGTCATGGCCATTCATTTCGGCAATTTTGCCAGCAACTGGTAGAATTAGTCCGAGCTCTGGTTGTGCTCAAGGTGGTGGATGAACCAGGTGACCTTATTGATGTTGGTGATGCAGAACTGCAAGAATTATCTGCCATTGCCACAACGGCGTCATTGGATGACCTACAGCGTCTGTTGACTACATTGATTAGAGCTGAAGCCGATTTGGCGGTTTCCAATTTTCCTCGTTTGACCATGGAAATGGTGTTGGTGAAGTTGGCGGAATTGCCGTCTGGGATTGATGTCGCAACTTTGATACAACGGTTAGCTGCTTTAGAGCAAAAGCTTGCCGGTGGGTTGCCTGCAGCGCCGCATCTCAATAAGCCATCTATAAATGTAGCGTCAACTGCAGCGACACCAGACACACCAGACACTGAAGTGCCGATTCCTGTTGACCCTGAAGAAGTGGTGACTGAAGTGGCACAACCCTCTGCGCCTGCAGCAGTTCCACCTCCGTTACAATCGCCTTCTCCTGCAGTTATCTCAGCCGGTAAAAGTTGGTCTGGTATGGTTGATTTTGTTAAGGGAAAAAGGAAGCACGCTATTTCCTCCTTGCTAGAACAATCGAGTTTGTTGCTGCTAGCGCTACCACGCTTACGGATTGGTATGCCGGAGAGATATTTCTCCCTTGTGGATACTGAAAAGCGGGATACAATCAAAGAGCTAGCAGTAGAGTACTTTAGTGCTGATGTAATCATTGAGGTTGAAAAAATTGGTAGTGGCACAAGTGCACCGATGTCGTTACACGATGAACGTGAGCAGCTTGAGAGCGACCGAAAAAAAAAACTACGGGCGAATGCCGTTGAGCACCCACTAGTAAAGTCGGCAGTGGAAATTTTTGGTGGTGAAATTGTGGACGTAAAGCCGATAGATAAAGGCTTTGTGTAGCAGCGTTGGCAACGTAGGGGCGAACCGATGTGTTCGCCCGTTTTATATACGAATTATATTCCAACAATTTAAAGGAGTAATGAAATGGCAAAAGGTCTTGGAAATATTATGAAGCAGGCTCAGCAAATGCAGGCAAAAATTGCCCGGGTGCAGCAAGAGCTGGAAACAAAAGAGATTGAAGCAACTGCTGGTGGCGGTATGGTTACGGCACGGGTTAATGGCAAACAGCAAGTTCTTGAGCTTAAAATTGAAAAAGATGTTGTTGATCCAGATGACGTCGAGATGTTGCAAGATTTAGTCGTGGCGGCAGTAAACGAAGCGATCAAGCAAAGCCAAGATATGATTCAGCAAGAGATGAATAAAGTTACTGGAGGGATGAATATTCCTGGAATGTTCTAGCTTTGTCTTTTTTAGTGATAGTAAATCTTTTTACTGAGGCTGTGTATTTCGGTTGAGAAAAACTATAATGTTGTGATATCTTCAATATTGGTCAGACCAATATACCAAAGAAATTTTGGTGAAATTGTAGATTTTTGTAGAATTTTAGTGTCCCTGAAAGTGGCGCGTTTAAGCGTTAAACTGTTGGATTTAGGAGAAATTTCATGTTAGGGTCGCTTCCGTCTTTTGCTCGATTAGAAGCAGAGCTAGGTAAGCTTCCTGGAGTTGGAAGAAAGACAGCCGCACGATTGGCTTTTCATCTTTTACGGACTTCAGAGCAGGATGTCGAGGCTTTGGCTGCAGCATTATTGGAAATGCGGCGCAAGGTTGGGTTTTGCCAGCGCTGTTTTCATATAGCCGAAACAGCGTTGTGTCAGACTTGTTCAAATGTGAATCGTGAAAGCCAGCGCCTTTGTGTGGTGCAGGAACCGCAAGATCTATTGGCAATTGAGCGTAGTCACTCTTATGCTGGCCTTTATCATGTTTTGCATGGGGCACTTTCACCATTAGATGGCATCGGTCCTGATGATTTAAAAATACCGCAATTATTGCGACGATTGGACCAAGAACCAATTGAAGAGATTATCCTCGCTACCAACTTTACGGTAGAAGGTGAGGCTACAGCGCTTTACTTGGCAAATATTTGTCGAGATAAAAAGATTAAAGTAACACGCTTGGCCCATGGGATCCCTTCGGGAAGTGATCTTGAGTATATTGATGCTGGCACAGTGCAGCAGGCAGTTGCTGGACGGCGTGAGTTTTAGATTAAGTTACGAATTAAATAATTTATAAGTAGTTTTTTGATCGGTAAGTTTAGCTCGTTTTGTTAAGAACAATACTTTATTAACTTATTTACAGGAGGTACGTATGTCTAAGGAGATGGTAAACATCGATGGCAACTCGGCCGCAGCACACGTTGCGCACGCAACTAACGAGGTTATTGCTATCTATCCCATCACCCCATCATCAGTTATGGGTGAAGTTTCTGACGCGAAAAGTGCAGTCGGAGAGAAAAACATTTGGGGCACAGTTCCTAAAGTTGTTGAAATGCAATCAGAGGGTGGCGCTGCTGGTGCTGTTCACGGTGCTTTGCAAGCAGGTGCTTTGACCACAACCTTTACCGCTTCTCAGGGTCTGTTGTTGATGATCCCGAACATGTTTAAAATTGCGGGTGAATTAACCCCTACAGTTTTCCATGTTTCGGCTCGTGCAATTGCTGCTCAGGCGTTATCAATCTTTGGTGACCATTCAGACGTTATGTCCTGCCGTTCTACCGGTTGGGCAATGCTCTGCTCAAATAGCCCACAGGAAGTTATGGACTTTGCCATGATTTCTCAGTCTTCTACTTTGAAGTCTCGGGTACCTTTCCTCCACTTCTTTGATGGTTTCCGGACTTCATCAGAGGTGCAGAAAATTCATGCTCTTTCACATGACGATATGCGTCACATGATTGATGATGATCTAGTTACTGCTCACCGTGAGCGTGCTTTATCTCCAGAAGCACCAAAATTGCGTGGTACTGCTCAAAACCCTGACGTCTATTTCCATGGTCGTGAGACTGTTAACCCTTACTACTCAGACCTGCCTAACTTGGTTCAAGGTGAGATGGACAAATTTGCTAAGTTGGTTGGTCGTCAATACAACCTAGTAGATTATGTTGGTGCCCCTGACGCTGAGCGTGTTGTAGTAATGATGGGTTCCGGTAGTGAAGCAATGGAAGAGACTGTTCAATACCTAGTTTCCCAAGGGGAAAAAGTTGGTTTGATCAAGATTCGTCTGTTCCTACCGTTCCCAATTGAGCAGTTCTGTAAAGCATTGCCAGCTTCTGTTAAGCAAATTTCTGTTCTTGACCGTACCAAAGAGCCAGGTTCTATTGGCGAGCCAATGTACCAAGCTGTCCGTACCGCTATTGGCGAAGGTATGGCCGACAAGTTGACCAACTTCCAAGGTTATCCAAATGTTGTTGGTGGCCGTTATGGTCTAGGTTCTTTTGAGTTTAACCCGGCTATGTGTAAAGCGGTTCTTGATAACTGCTCAGCAACTAAGCCTAAAAACCACTTCATCATCGGTTTTGAAGATGATGTTATGGGCCTTAGCCTTCCATTTGATAAGAGCTTTGAAGTTCCATTCGATGGTTATGCTGCTAAATTCTACGGTCTTGGGTCTGATGGTACTGTTGGTGCCAACAAGAACTCGATCAAGATCATTGGTGAGTGTACCGATAACAATGTTCAAGCTTATTTCGTTTACGACTCGAAAAAAGCTGGTAGCATGACTACCTCACATTTGCGTTTTGGTAAGCAAGACATCAAGACTACCTACCTTATCTCTCATTCCGACTTTGTTGCTTGTCACAACTTCTCCTTCCTTGAGAAGTACGACATGCTTAAAGGGATAAAAGAGGGTGGAACTTTCCTTCTTAATTCTGCTTTTGGTAAAGATGAGGTTTGGGCTCACTTGCCGAAGTTGGTACAGCAGCAGATTATTGACAAGAAGTTGAAGTTCTTCGTTATTGATGGTGTTGCGCTAGGCGAGAAGATCGGCCTTGGAGCACGGATCAACGTTATTATGCAAACTGCATTCTTCAAGATCTCTGGGATTATTCCACTAGAGCAAGCAGTTGAGCAAATCAAGGATTCTGTTGATAAAACCTACGGTAAAGCCGGCGAAAAAGTTGTCAGCATGAACAAGCAGGCTGTTGACGAAGGTTTGACCCATATCGAAGAGGTTGCCGTTCCTGCTACTGCCGATAGTGCTATCGAAATGACCACCGGTCAGTGGGATGGTTATTCCGATACCGTTAAAACCACCCTTGGTCCAATCATCGATGGTTTCGGTCAGGATCTACCTCTTTCCGCTATGCCAGCTGATGGTACTTTCCCAACCCATACTGCATGTGTTGAGAAACGTAACATCGCCGTTAACATTCCAGTTTGGGAAGAAGACGTGTGTATCCAGTGTGGTATCTGTTCTTTCGTTTGTCCTCATGCCGCTATCCGGATGAAGATTTATGACGAAGCAGAAGCTAACGGCGCACCTGCAACCTTTAAGACCTGTGCTCCAAAAGGCAAGGGCTTCGAAGGTAAATTGTACACTCTACAGGTAGCCCCTGAGGATTGTACCGGTTGTGGCGCTTGTGTTTACAACTGCCCAGCTAAAGACAAGAAAACTGAAGGCCGCAAGGCAATCAACATGACTTTCCAAGCACCTCTTCGGGAAGCAGAAGCTGAGAACTTTGAGTTCTTCCTTAACCTCTCAGATACCGATCCTGCATTGATCAACCGTGCTACCGTTAAAGGTACTCAGTTGTTACCACCAATGTTCGAGTTCTCCGGTGCTTGTGCCGGTTGTGGTGAGACCCCATTTGTTAAGCTTTGTTCCCAGTTGTTCGGTGACCGGATGTTGGTAGCTAACGCTACTGGCTGTTCATCGATTTACGGTGGTAACTTACCAACTACTCCATGGAGCACCAGAAAAGATGGTCTTGGACCTTCTTGGAGTAACTCACTGTTTGAGGACAATGCCGAGTTTGGTTACGGTATGCGCCTAGCAGTTGATAAAAACACCGCTTATGCGCGTGAGAAGTTAGCTGAGAATATCGCTTGTGGTTGTGCTGCATGTAAAGGTAGTGCAGCACTAAAGCAAGAGATTCTTGATGCTGATCAAACTAGCCAAGAAGCAATTGAGATTCAGCGTGGACGTGTTGCTGAGCTTAAAGCAATTATCGAGAAGTGTACCGATGCTACTGCCAAGCCAATTTTGGTAAACATCAACTACTTTGTTAACAAGTCAGTTTGGATTCATGGTGGTGATGGTTGGGCTTACGATATCGGTTACGGTGGTCTTGACCACGTTCTTGCTTCTGGCGAAAACGTTAACGTTTTAGTTATGGATACCGAGGTTTACTCAAACACCGGTGGCCAGGCTTCTAAGGCAACCCCAATGGGCGCTGTAGCTCAGTTTGCTGCTGGTGGTAAAGTTCAGCCGAAAAAAGATTTGGGTATGATTACCATGTCTTACGGTAACATTTATGTTGCCAGTGTCTCTTTGGCTAATCCAGCTCAAGCAGTTAAAGCGTTTATCGAAGCTGACGCTTACGATGGTCCTTCATTGATCATTGCTTACACCCACTGTATTGCTCACGGTATTGCCATGGACAGTGCAATTGAGGGCTGTAAAGAAGCCGTAGCATCAGGTCACTGGCCTGTATACCGTTACGATCCTCGTTTAGCTGCAGAAGGTAAGAACCCACTGCAGTTTGAGAGCAAAGAGCCAAAGATGAAGTTCTCTGATTACGCTCTGAAGCAGAACCGTTACAAGATCTTGACTAAGATCAACCCAGCTGCAGCTGAAGACCTTCTGGGTAAAGCGGATAAGATCACCGCTGGTCGTTACGAAATGTACAAAAATCTTGCCGCTATGAAGTTTGGTGGCGAAGAGTAAGTTTAAAGCAACATAGTTAAATCAAATAGGCTCCCAATCGTAATGGTTGGGAGCCTATTTGCGTTTAGAGCCGTAGTAGTTGATAGGTTTATAAAATGTCCCATTGCAGGCTTTAAGTCGTTCAGACATGTTTTAAAAGCGTAACACTGGTGTTGGTTTCAACCTTTCTGCTTTGTTCTTGCGCATTCACTTTTCCTTGAGCCTTAGTTGTATCGATAAATCACGTGATACTTATCGTTAAATGATCAGGTTACTGGCAGTCATTCGTAACCTCGTTAAGTATGAGTTAGTGTGGTGCATGCATAAGCTTTTGCATATCTATATGCAGTGGTGTAGGGTCGGAATAGAAATAATTAGTGAAAAATAATCTAAAATGTGGGACATTGTAAAATTGAGTGCTGGAATGAATCATGTAATTGAAATGTTTTCGTTTTCTTTAACTAGTCTTCTAAGGTAGAGAAATGCAAAACTTTAGTTGAGTTACAAACAGTAGACATTGGGAGATTTGAATGAAAAAGTTTTTTGGCGGTATGCTTTTAGGTTGCGCAGTCTTAATTTTATCTAGTTGTGGTGGAGGAGGGTCATCAAGTGGTGGCAATCCTACGTCATTTTCAGTTGGTGCTTTTGTTGATTCTTATGTCGCAGGCTTAACCTATAGTTCATCACCGTCAGGTTTAACTGGCATAACGGATAGTGAAGGTAGGTATGAATATGATACTGCTGACACAGTTACTTTCAGTCTTGGTGGTATTCAATTAGGTAGTTGCCCTGCTGGTGAGTTTGTAACACCGATGAGCATTTACCCTGATAATTTTGAAGCTGCTATTAATCTAGCTCAATTCTTACAAAGTATTGATAGTGATGGTGATCCTAGTAATGGAATTACTCCCGACGAAAGTATTTTAGCAAACCTTCAAAATGTAGATTTTGAAGATGCTGATTTTGATAATTTCATCGATAGAAATCTACCAAATGGAGTTTGGCGTGTCACTGATGGTGAAGCAATGCGCCATATGAATGAGTCTTTTGCTCAGCTTAAAATTAACAACGATGGTTCTAGGCAGATTACCTCAAGATCTTTTGTCGGTGGCGACTCAACAACTGGACTTGAACTTTGGACAACTGATGCAAGCGGGGATATCGATAACTTTAGATTTGTAAAAGATATAATTGAGGGGGCAACAAAAGCATCCAACCCATACACAGTTGTTAAGTTTAATAACAATATTTATTTCCGTGCTGACGATGGTGAGCATGGTACTGAATTGTGGAGAAGTGATGGTACGCCAAGTGGTACAGAACTGTTTAAGGATATTTATGTTGGCAATGAAAGTAGCGAACCGAACCACTTTTTAGTCGTTGGTGACACACTTTTCTTTACCGCAAAAACCTTTGAAGCAGGAAATGAATTATGGCAAACAGATGGTACCGCAGCAGGTACTGTTTTGGTCAAAAACATAAGAGATGCAGATGATGGAAGGGGTGGTAATTTAAATTCTAATCCTAGTGAATTTGTTGAGTTTAATAATCAGCTGTTTTTTGCTTGTTACACTGATCTTTATGGCTATGAGCTTTGGAAGAGCGACGGGACAACAATTGGTACTGTTGTGGTCAAAGATATTAAGGATGGTGTAGATGGTAGCAATCCATACAATCTAACGGTTGCAAATGGTGTCCTATTTTTTTCCGCAAGAGATGGGATTAACACTGATCTATGGAAAACCGATGGAACCGATGCTGGAACTGTTAAAGTCGCAGATTTTAACACGCCAAGTTATTCCGCATCGATAGGAAATATTGTTTCGTTCAACAATAAAGTTTATTTTGCTGTTGATGCTGGCGATGGTAATGGCGCTGAATTATGGACTAGTGACGGCACAACAACAAGTATGGTTAAAGACATTACCGTTGGAGCTTCAGGTACTAATATTAATAATATTGTCGCCGCAAACAGTTTTATTATTTTTGATGCTAACTACAGACTTTACCGAAGTGATGGAACCGAGGATGGTACCATTGAAGTAATGGATAGTAGTGGCGCTCCAGTAACCTACCCTTCATACTTCGCAGCAGCAGGAGATACAGTTTACTTTACGGAGGGATGGCCTGGAGCTGAATTATGGGAGACGGATGGGACTAATGCAGGGACTTTTTTAATCAAAGATATAAGAAGTGGGGATGACGGATCTAATCCAAGATATTTACAAGTGATGGACGGTGTCGTTTATTTCAATGCTGATGATGGTATCCACGGTACTGAACTATGGAGAAGTGACGGCACAGAAAGTGGAACACAATTAGTCATAGATATAAATGAAGGGATCATAAATTCGCAGCCAGAAACAATCTCTGTAGTTGATAATAACTTGTACTTTGTCCCTTTCGATAACTTAAAAGGTAGGGAACTTTGGAAGAGTGATGGGACAAGCGACGGCACATCCATATTGGCTGATATCAATTTAGAGCCAGAATCAACCCTTGCTCCAGATACAAAAATTATTAAAGCAGGCAATAATAATTATTTCGTAATAGATGATTATTTGTGGGTGTCGGACGGCACAGCAGAGGGCACGTTTTCGCTAGAAGTAATGGCTCATGACTTTAATAATGGCGGCGCTGTGGCTTTTGGTGATTTCTTGATATTCTCTTATGAGTCAATTAATGTTGATTTTAGTTATCAGTTAGCAAGAACAGATGGTACTCGTGCAGGAACAATCACAATCGAAGAATTTGATAATTTTGAGAGAGATAGTTTAACTGTTGTCGAAGGCTCTTTATATTTTAGCGCAAATGAAGATAACGATAACAGTGATGAGAAACTTTGGAAAACCGATGCTAGTGTCGGTGGCGCCGCAATCATTTATGATGTTGGCAGCAATTATCTACGCCGACCGACTCTTTTGACCCAAGTTGGGGCTAATCTTTTCTTTTATTCTGATTATAGTAACAACGGAGTTACCGATCAAAGACTGTACGTTACGGATGGGACTGCAGATGGGACCACAATAATCAAAAGTAGCAATGACAATGTGACAGGTTTTGATAGTTTAATTGACGTTGATGGCACTTTGTTTTTCAGCGCGAGTACGGTTGCTTATGGCGTAGAATTGTGGAAGAGTGATGGCACCATCGACGGCACAATTATGGTTAAAGATATTAATGATGGTGGTGATAGTTATCCAGAAAATATGACCAATGTAAATGGTGCATTATATTTCACCGCTGAAGAAAATATCCATGGTAGCGAACTTTGGAAGAGTGATGGAACTCCAGAGGGAACATTGTTGGTCGCCGATATTTATGCTGGTAGTGACTCATCTGGGATTGAAAGAATTGCTGTTGTAGACGATAAGTTATACTTCATTGCCGAAGACGATGATGGTGAAAAATTGTGGGTTACCTATCAAGGGACTGAATTAACTCAATTGGTAGAATTGAACATTTCTCTTGATGGTTATCGTGTAGAAACAATAGATGAAGATGACATAGCACCTTTTTACAGTGATTTCA
Source organism: Desulfuromonadaceae bacterium (assembly GCA_016744555.1). GTDB lineage: Bacteria > Desulfobacterota > Desulfuromonadia > Desulfuromonadales > Geopsychrobacteraceae > Desulfuromusa. Next base: position 7,599 of record JADGED010000023.1, on the reverse strand, counting down.
TGCTTCTTTGGTTCACAGGTCGAACCGATAGTGGAACGAATTATTTACTTAAAAAATTAACCGGAAATTTTTCTGAAGCAGTACATGATATAACTTCATCAACAAATGGCAGGGACTTAGAGTAGTTTTATTAATGGTGCAGTGTGTTGCTATTAAGTGGCTTGCTGCGTGGTAGTTTTGGCACCAAAAACTACCTATACGTTCAGATAATGTACCATCTCGTTTTTTAGGCAGGTGAAAACTATTTGACATGATTGTTATTTTCATGATAATCAGGCTTCTTATTACCTTCATTTTGCATAAGGGTTTTATAAATGTTAATAAATGCAGCAGCGGCAACCCGAGCGATTCAGGCGGCAAACATCAGCCTGAGAATTGTCCATCACTTTAGCAGGTGAGCTGTACAGGTATATACTAGTTAACCTTAAGGCCATGGACAAAGTTGTTCATGGCCTTTTTTTATGGCGTTTCCTTCGCTATCAAATTTTAGGGAGTAAAAAATGCGTAATAATATTGTTCATATCGGTGCTGGCGAATTGACCTATGAAATTCGTGCCATTGTCACCATTGCTGAAGAACTGAATCGTTTGGGAATTAAAACCAATATGGAAAATATTGGTGATCCAATTGCTAAAGGGGAAAAGATCCCCGATTGGGTTAAGGAAATTGTTTCCGATTTAGCGATGAAAGATTGTTCCTATGGTTATTGCGCTACCAAAGGGTTGTTAGAGACTCGCGAATATTTAGCCGACCTGACTAATCAGCGTGGGAAGACCCAAATCACTGCTGAAGACATTATTTTCTTTAACGGCCTTGGTGACGCAATCCAAAAAGTTTACGGTTTGCTCAAGCGTGAAGCGCGGGTAATTGGACCATCACCGACCTATTCGACCCACTCTTCTGCAGAGGGTGCCCATGCTGGACAAAAGCCGGTCACTTACCGTCTTGATCCAGATAACCATTGGTATCCAGACATGGACGATTTGCGCCAGTCGGTTAAATATAATCCGGCAATATCGGCAATCTTGATTATTAATCCCGATAATCCTACTGGAGCCGTTTACCCAGAACGGATCATGCAAGAGATTATTGAAATCTGTAAAGAGTACGATCTGTTTTTGATCTGTGATGAGATTTATCACGCCCTTTGTTACAATGGTACGGCGACTAAGCCTATTTCCGATTTGATCGGTGACTTGCCCGCTATTTCGATGAAAGGGATAAGTAAAGAGATCCCTTGGCCGGGAGCTCGTTGTGGCTGGATCGAAGTATATAATGCCGATAAAGACGCAATGTTTAGTAAGTATGTCGAAAGCATTTTAAATTCGAAGATGGTAGAGGTTTGTTCGACAACATTGCCACAAAAAGCGATACCGCCAATTCTTAGCCACCCAGAGTATCCAAAATACTTGGCTAAGCGACGTAGTCGGTACGAAAAATATTCTAATATCGCTTATAACTTGTTAAAGGAAGTTCCTGGTTTGAAAGTAAATCGAACTAATGGAGCTTTCTATATGAGTGTGGTTTTTGATCGGGAGAAATTGAACGAAAACCAAACCTTGCCGATCGATAACCAGCAGGTCAAAGAGATGGTGGAAGGGTTAGTTAATCAGCCTGATACGTTACTAGATAAGCGTTTTGTTTATTACCTACTGGCTGCTACTGGTATATGTGTGGTGCCAATCTCTTCATTTTGTACCGATGAACGTGGTTTCCGGATCACCTTGTTAGAGCAGGACGAAAAAGAGTTTACTAAAGTTTTTGTCAATATTGCCAATGCCGTTACTACCTATCTGCGCTCGGCGTAGATAAATAAACTGTATTTGGACTGCGTAAACGCACAGTTTGAGGTTACGGAGTTAGTAGCGTTTAAATACGTGATCGCACGTGGTTTATATTTACGGCGTAGAGTAATCTCCTAACCATCAACGGTTCCGGTGTGGCAGTCGGTAAGTTGGAAAAAGAAATAAGTGTTACCTCCTCTTAGTACATAGGCCTCCAGCGAGAATACCTCCCTCGCTGGAGGCCATTTTTTTTAAACAACTATTTTTAACGCAGTTTCACTTGCTTTATCGAGCAAATTCCTTTTCAATGTGCAGCTTAAAACCTAATTAAGGAGTTGCGCATGTCGTCACCGAAATTGTCAGATCCAATTGTTCGTCAATCTATTGATACCATTAGACTTTTAGCTGCTGATGCGGTTGAGAAGGCTAATTCCGGTCACCCCGGAACCCCAATGGAAGCGGCACCAATCGCTTATTTGTTGTATATGCGTCACCTAAAGCATAATCCGGCTAACCCAGAATGGGCTGGTCGCGATCGCTTTATCCTCTCTTGTGGTCATGCATCAACCTTGATTTATAGCATGTTGCACTTGACCGGTTACGATTTGTCTCTTGATGATATTAAAAATTTCCGCCAGTTTGGTAGCAAAACTGCTGGTCACCCAGAGTTTGGCCATGTTCCAGGGGTAGAGACAACCACTGGCCCACTAGGCCAAGGTGTTGCAGTTGCCGTTGGTATGGCGATGGGTGGACAATATTTAGAGCAACAAGTAGACGCTGAACTATTTGATTACCGTACTTGGGTTATCTGTTCTGATGGCGATTTGATGGAGGGTGTCTCCGCGGAGGCCGCATCAATGGCTGGCCACTTGCAGTTGGGGCAACTCAATTATATCTACCTAGATAACAAAATTACTATTGAAGGTGATACCAGCATCGCATTTACCGAAGATGTTGGTAGCCGTTACCTTGCATATGGTTGGCATGTCGAGCGGGTTGAAGGTGAAAATCTTGCTGAGATTGATGCCGCAATGGCACGGGCGAAACAAGATCCCCGCCCATCAATTATTATTGCCCGTACCCACATTGGTATTGGTGCTCCAAACAAGCAAGATACCCCCGGAGCTCATGGTGCACCATTAGGTAGCGATGAGCTAGCCTTGACCAAGCAAGCTTACGGTCGTGATCCAAAAGCAACATTTGTGGTCCCTGCAGAAGTAGCCGAGCACATGTCAACCTGCAAGACTCAAGGTGAAGAGCTGGAGCAGCAGTGGCAAAAACAGTTTGAGGCAAAAAAATCCACTCCAAAAGTTGCAAGCTGGTTAGAAGTAAGCCAAGGCGAACTGCCATCTGGTTGGGCAACAGAGTTACCAGTATTTACCCCCGAAGATGGTGCTAAAGCTACCCGTCAAGCCAGTGGTGCTGCCATTAATGGTCTCGCTGCTAAGATGCCATTTTTGATTGGTGGCTCAGCTGACCTCGCACCATCTAATAACACCGAGATTAAAGGTGCTGGTTCTTGGTTGCCAGGGCAGAGCGCACGCAACATCCATTATGGTATTCGTGAGCACGCCATGGGCTCAATCATGAACGGTTTCTGCCATACTCCTGGTTTGATTCCTTTTGCCGGAACCTTCTTCGTGTTTGCCGATTATATGCGTCCCGCAATTCGGATGGCTGCATTGATGGGATTGGCTCCAATCTATGTTATGACTCACGATTCAATCGGTCTGGGCGAAGATGGTCCAACCCACCAGCCGGTAGAACACTTAGCTTCACTACGGGCGATGCCAAATTTAACCGTTATCCGTCCTGCCGATGCTAACGAAACCTGTGAAGCGTGGAAAGCAGCTATTGCGAATCGTCAAGGGCCTACAATGTTGGTGTTGTCACGCCAAGGCTTGCCAACGGTTGATCGGAACAAGTTTGCTCCGGTTGCCGGTTTGCAACAAGGTGCTTATGTTCTTTCCCCAGAAGTTGGTGAATTGCAGATGATTCTCATTGCTAGTGGTTCCGAAGTTCAGCATGCAATGGCTGCCCAAGAAGCCCTACAGGCTGATGGTGTTGGTACTCGGGTCGTTTCAATGCCAAGTTGGGAACTATTTGCCGCCCAAGATGCTGAGTACCAGGAGCAAGTTCTTCCTGCTGCTTGCACCAAGCGGGTAGCAATGGAAGCTGGTAGCACCTTTGGTTGGGAACGTTATGTTGGCTTCGAAGGGGTAGCTATTGGTATGGACGAATTTGGTGCCAGCGCTCCGGCTAATGAATTGATGGAACATTTCGGCTTCACCGTCGAAAACCTGATTGCTACAGCTAAGCAGCTTCTCGATTAATCTTAGCTTGCTAATTTGAAGTTTAAGTATAAGGGCGGTCTCTTTGTGAGCCGCCCTTTTTTTTGCGGCTGTTGCGATAGTCACATGAAGAATAGAATTTTATTGTGATTCTGGTAATATTGTCATGTTCATTATAATACGCAGATTGAAACCTCTAATCGTTTAAGGCTCAAATAGAGAAACGGAGATTCTCGTCATGCCCTTTTACCTAGGTAGAAAAAGCCGTTATTCGGTTTGTGGTTTGTTTTGGATTGTTGTAGCAGTGAGCATAATTTGCTTGGCTGTTGGCGTGCCCAAACTCCAGGCTGAATGGTATGCCGGTGATGATTTAGGTTATCTAGATAATGTTACTGTAAACGGCAATGCCTTTACTGGTGTTGAGAACAGTGAGATAGTTTTTTATCCCGAAGATCTTAACGATGGCAAAGTTGAGATTCGCGGTATTTTGGAAAGCATGAACCGGAAAATTACTCCTGCCGACCTGAAAGTACAAATCAGCCTTAATGGTGGCAAAGCGTGGTCAGATGCAACAGGTAGTAGTCGCTGGATTTATACTTTTGCACCGAAGGTTAATGCAGCATATCAGCTTTCTGTTCGCGTTGTTAAACGCCAAGCTGCGCTACCTCCTCCCCCGCCAACAATGCAACCAACGTCTGGCACTGCCGGTGCAGGTGGTATTATGACCCATATCCCTGGAGATGGAAATTCTGCGGGTAGTAGTGGTTATACTGGTGATCCCAAGGACTATGTCCGCGCCAAAGGGGTTGCAGCAAATATGGAGCGTGCGCAGGTAGACATCCCTAAGCTTCGCCCCGTTGTCGCTCAGCTTGCCGCAACGCTTAGCAATAACGAGGATGGTGACAATCAGCATTGGGCGGTAACAATTGTTAATTTAGCCGACCATGAACCTCTGGAGCTTAATCGCTATGAATTGCAGGTAGTACAGCTACTCGATGTCCCGGGACAAAGCGCAGATGCGGGGGCACGTTATCCACTGCCGAGTTTGCGTGCCGGTGGTACCCATGGATTTTCCAGCGGCTGGGTTCGATCATCACGAGCTCGATCTTTGCGCGCACAAGTGTGGGATAAGCTGGCTAAGACGATGGTAGTACAGCAGAACCTCCCTCTGCCAGACCCAATGGATCAGGTTGTCTCTAGTTCTGCCGGTAGTAGTTTACAGGTAGAACTTGAGCGCCCAAGGGTGATGATTGATTCTGGTCAGTATCTTGGCCGTGGGGTGTGGCGGTTACAACTAAAAAGCAACAATATGCCATTGCCTGCAGGTAGCCACTCTTATGCGTGGTTTTATCGGTTTCAAAATGGCAATGATCGTTCTTATAATATGGGCAAAGATATAGATTTTCCTATCACTGCTCAGGCAAAAATTTTGCTCGAAACAGAGTCATTTTATGAAACCGACTCTCCAGATTGTGCCGAGTTAAAACAGATAGATATTGAAATAACTGAGAAAGCAACTGGGGAAAAAGAGTCAATTACTATTCCTGTCCGTATTCCCAACATAGAGTTGCCATTAGGTTCTGCTACAGGCAGTATCCCAAATGGTTCTGATCCGCTGCCGGTGTTTATCCCACGGGTTATTAACCATTCCAGCTATAATCTTATTGTCGGCTATACCCTAAATCTTACCTTGCGTAAGGCGCACAATGATAATGTCGTTGTAGATCGACAAGAGGTATCTGGTGAGCTGGTTCTTCCGGCAAACCAAAGTCGAACCAGCGTTATTATTGTCCCGGATATGCATGCAGTGTATCCCAATCTGCAGGGCTGGTTAGATCTTATCGGTGACCTTAATGGTGATAGCAATGAAGATAGAGAAGCAATGTCGGTATGGATTGGCGGACGCTTGACCATTAATATGGTACAGAATAGTCTCTGCGGTAATGGCCGCCCGCTCGTTCTCGGAAGTGATTCTGTTCTGCTGTATAAAGGTGGATACATTAAATAGATAGTTAAACTTATTGACTAACCATAGAGCTACAAACGAGAAATGAGTTGCAACGATGAATGGACAGAACCGATCGGAGATCACCCCCGGACTTGCCGTCGTGATTATCCTTAAACAGGACCAGCGTTCAGGTAAGTTGACTAAAGGGATAGTCAAAAACCTTTTGACCAAGTCACCGTTTCATTCCCGGGGGATCAAGGTCAGGTTAGAAGATGGCCAAGTTGGGAGAGTGCAGGGGCTTGCAGATTAACCCGGGAATAGGGGTAGTGGTTAAGTTAAGGGCAAAAGACTCAATATGAACGATCTAATTGCCATGGCTGATATGGCAGCAGCATATATCCCCATTACCGATCTGCACCCCTACCAGCGTTTGCTCAGTTATCCCGATAACAATCAAACGCAACAGGCGCAGTACTTGCGGCAACTGCACCAGTTAGGGGTCGAATGCTTACTGGCTACCGGGCCGATGCAGCTGGACGGGTTACCGCTTTTGGGCGTTGGTTATTGCGGCTTGGTGCTAGCCGGAATTTGGCAGGGGCAAGCGGCCGCCATCAAGTTGCGCCGTAGCAGTTGTCAGCAGCCCAACCTCAATGAAGAGGCGCGTATCATGCGGCAGGCAAATCTTCTGCACGTGGGGCCACAGCTCTACTGTCAACAGGATGATCTGCTGGTGATGGAGCGCTTAAACGGTCAGCCTTTGGGAAAATGGTTGCAACAGCTGAATGGAGAAAACGCCCCTGAATTATGCCGCTTGCTCCAGCGTCTTCTCTGGCAGGGATTTTATCTCGATACCGCAGGGATTGACCACGGTGCCTTGCGCTGTGCCGCCGAGCATGTATTTATTGATGGTGAGCGTTTGACCCTGATCGACTTCAGTCATAGCAGTACCAACCGTCACCCCAATAATGTGACCTCGCTGGTCGCCGGTTTGCTATGGGGGACCCGCCTGGCGCAAGATATTCGCAGGGTTCTGCCCCTGCCCGAGCGTGATGCTCTGTTGCCATGGCTGCAAAAGTATAAAAGGCAACCCGAGCGACACCACTTCCAAGCGTTATTACAAGCCATAGGTCTGCATGACCGGGAGGTTTGAGCTGCTAGCGATAGGATCCAAGCGGTGTAGCAGCCATTGCCCATAATTTATCCCTGTAAGTAACTTTCGCCCAGCTTACGCTGGTTGAGAAACCCGACGATGCAGTCGCGCGCCCAGCGTTGATCACCGTCACAGCAGGCTGTAGCGATTATGGTCAAATCCTCGCGATTGTAGCCGCGCCCCTCTTGTTGCTTTACCCACAACATTTCGAACCGGTCAATCAACTCTTTATCCCAATAGTATTCCTCGATTCTCTTAGCACCGTCCTTCTCCACGATCCTTGTTTCGCTGCAGGGGATCAGAGCTTTCAACAATCGATGGGATAGACCAAGGGCTTTTGCCGCCGCTGCAATACCTAATAGATTGCTGCCCTTTTTCTTGCGGATGATCTTGCGACTGGGGGTAGGTTCTTGCTTGGGGTTAATC
>JADGED010000239.1 GCA_016744555.1 Desulfuromonadaceae bacterium | reverse complement strand
AGCCCATATTCATTTCAGGGCATGGAAGAGGATGGCTTAAAGCTTTTGGCTGAAGCCCGAGAGTTGACTGGGTTACCGATTGTTACCGAAGTTGTTAATCCTCGTGATGTAGAACTGGTGGCAAAGTATGCCGACGTTATGCAAGTTGGTGCTAGAAATACCCAAAATTTTGCATTATTGAAGATGTTGGGGCAGTTAGATACTCCTATTTTACTTAAGCGTGGCATGTCGACGACCATTCAAGAGTTTTTGATGAGTGCCGAATATGTCCTTTCTGAAGGTAATAGGCGTGTAATCCTATGTGAGCGCGGCATTCGAACCTTCGAAACAGCAACTCGTAACACTTTAGATATTTCAGCAGTACCCGTGTTGAAGCAGCAAACCCACTTGCCGGTTATAATAGATCCGTCTCATGCAACGGGCCACGCATCATTGATCGCACCAATGTCGTACGCTGCTGCTGCAGCTGGTGCGGATGGTTTGATTGTTGAAGTTCATCCTTGTCCAGAAAAAGCAGCCAGCGATGGGCCGCAATCGTTGCGCCCAGATGACTTCCAGGTAATGATGGATAAGTTGCGTGAATTTGTTAAGGTTGCCGATCGAGAAATGGCATAGAGGTAAGTATGTATTTTGTCCCTTTAACACAATTGGAAAGCGTAGAACTGCTGGTGCATAGTCTCAAAGCTGCAGCAGGCCAGGCCGATTGTAGCATGTGTCCGGCGCGTAAGGTTTGCATGCAACAGTGCTTAACGTTGGCTGGTGCCGTAGAGAAAATGTTGCAAACGGGAACACTGCCGCAGCTTGATGATAATGAAAATGGTGAAATTGTTGCGGGCTCTTTTAACCCAACTGAAGATGATGAGCCTACGCCGCCTTCTGGAGGTTCTGGCCGCGGCGGTTTGCGGATAGTTAAGTGATTTCTGTAGTTTACAAATAGGTAAGAGGTTGAAATGGCAGATACAGTTTATAACTTTGGTGCGGGTCCAGCGATGTTGCCGCCGCCAGTAATGGAAAAGATTCAGCAGGAATGGCTCAATTTTCAGGGGATGGGTGTTTCGCTTATCGAAATAAGCCATCGTTCGAAAGAGTTTGTTGCTGTGCTCGAAGAAGCGCAGAGATTGTTTCGAGAGTTGACCGGTTTGCCTGAAAACTATCGAATTTTGTTTGTTCATGGTGGTGCAAGGATGCAATTTTCTGCTTTGCCGTTGAACTTTGCCGATTGTGGGTCTGCTAAAAAGTGCCTTTATGTCGATAGTGGTAATTTTGCCAAGTTGGCAGCAACAGAGGCGCAAATCTTTTCTTCGACCGAAATAATAGCTAGTAGCGCTGAGGATAATTATAGCTATATCCCAACAGTGACACCGGATATGGTTGATCAGCGTGGATCTTACCTGCATATTACAAGTAATAATACTATCTATGGCACGCGTTGGAATGATTTTCCTGAAACTGGCAACGTACCTTTGATTGCAGATATGACTTCTGAATTGTTGTCACGCCAAATAGATTACAGCAAGTTTGGTGTTGTCTATGCAGGACTGCAGAAAAACCTTGGACCTTCTGGCATGGCAATGGTGATTGTTCGTGAAGATCTACTTGGTCACCATGTTGAACAAACGCCAACTCTGCTTAACTATACTCAATGCGATAAAGATAACTCGCTAACCAACACCACGAATACATTTGCTATATACGTAATTAAATTGGTGCTTGAATGGCTAAAAGAGCAGGGTGGTATTGTAGCAATAGAGCAGCGTAATGAAGCAAAGGCAGCGCTTTTGTACCAAGCAATTGATCAAGGTGATTTTTACCGTGGTATTGCTAACGTCGCAGATCGTTCTATTATGAATGTATCATTTCGATTGCCAAGTGAAGAATTGGAAGCTAGTTTTTTGCAGCAAGCAGAAAAAAACGGTTTATATGCTCTTAAGGGGCACCGTAACGCTGGCGGCGTGAGAGCATCAATTTATAATCCAATGCCTCTTTCTGGGGTTGAAAAGTTAGTGAACTTTATGGAAGAGTTTAAGGTGAATATTTGATTTTATTTCTAATTTGTTGCCTTAGTCTGCTGCCGCTGGAAGTGAAAAAACAGCGATACGCAGGAATATATATTGAAATGGCAGTGCTAAAATAATTGGCTATGCTTTTTCATTGCAGCAACTTAAAAGCCACCTGTTGATGTTATTCAACAGGTGGCTTTTGTTATGTTTATTGTTGTATGGAAGAGGAATTAGGTAAGCGGTAACGGTGCCGTAGTATAGGCTTTAATGAATTCCTCAAGTTTGTTTAATTGCTCTGGTGTTAGTTCCTTAAATATTATGCTGCCTCTACGTACAGGCACTAAATTATCTTGTAAGCGATAATCTGAAATTGCATTTATCGGGATATCGTCAACGACCATTTCAGAATCGTAAAAAAGGCTTACTTTTTTAATCTCTGAACGTTTCAGCTTTTTGCCGAGGTAGCGAAACGAAAGCCCACCTTCACTGATATCAACAATGTGGTACGGCAATGACTCCTCCCCTTGGTCAATAAAAACTAGGGCACGATCCATTGCAGCGAAGCGCTGATTTTCTCTAGCAGGGCTATATTGTATGCGAGAATCCATGTAGTCACTCCTTGAGCATGAATTGCCATTTTCTCGCACTAGAGGGTAAATTGCAATAATAAAGAGTGTAATTAGTAAGTTTGAAGTGGATTAAATCTATAAGTTTCAATGCTTTTTACATTTGCCAGAAATAAAGATGTAGTAGATAATATCTAAATCCTGATGTTTTTCTCCGAATAATTGTATGGAAATGTTGCCCTGCGGCTAACTTGTTAAAGTCGTATGGATTACTGATTAACGTTCTAAGTAGTCAATGGTGGAAATGTTGCTTTATTATTAATTGCGGTATCTTGTGAAAATTTCAAAGCATAAAAAGTTAATACTTATCCCTGTCGCAGGGCTACTGGTGGTCCTTTTATTTGTTGGAGGACCAAGTGCCGATTCATTGCGTAGTGTACGCTATGTATG
>JADGED010000238.1 GCA_016744555.1 Desulfuromonadaceae bacterium | reverse complement strand
GGTTTACAGATATGACCATTCATTCCGGCAGCTAAGCTTTCAGCTTTGTTTTCTGCAAATGCGTGGGCTGTCATCGCAACAATTGGCAAGTCGGCGATGTTTTCTTTATCTAAGGCACGCATTTCTCTGGCCGCACTAAGACCATCCATAATAGGCATTTGGATGTCCATTAATACGAGATCAAAATCATTAGCTATAACTTTGTCAAGTGCTTCGGCACCGTTTTCAGCCTCTACAACCTTAAGCCCAGCACTTTCTAAAAGGGCACGAACCATTTGTCGCCCCATTTCATTGTCTTCCACCAGAAGGACCTTGCCTTTCCAGTGCATTGTTAGCTCAATGATAGAGTCTTCTGGTGCCGGAGAAGAACCAAGCGCTTTGGCGATTTCAGCTTGAAGAGTAAAAGGTCTAACCGGATGGGACAAAAGACCATTGATTGCTAATGAACTACTACGTTCAGAAATTGACACCATCTCTGCTGGGTGAACAATTAAGAGGCGTTTTATTTCTGAAAATTTATTTTTTGTAACTAACTCCTCAGCAAAATCTACTCCTTTCATTTCGTCAAGCGTCTGCCCAAGCAGCAATAACTTATACTGTTGCCCACACTTTTCAGCCTTATCTAGTGCTGCAAATGCATTTTTCGCAGAAGTCACCGTTTCAACTTTAAACTTCCACCTTTCGAGAATACATTTGAGTATTTCGCCACAAAGTGGACAGGCTATTGCTAGTAAAATTGGATTTTCGAGATTATCATGGGTGAATTTTGTTTTTTCTGCTCGCAACTCTTCAGCGGCAATTTCAAATGGCAAGCTAAAGTGGAAAGTGCTACCGTGGTTTAATTCACTTTCTACCGAAAGGTCACCACCGAGCAATTGGCAGATCTGCCTACTAATTGGTAAACCCAAACCGCTACCTGTATATTCCCTCGTAGAGGAACTGTCAATTTGAATAAATGGCTTAAATGCCTGCTCTTGTTGATCTTTACTGATTCCAATTCCAGTGTCAGTTACACTAAAATTAAGGGTGACCAGATCTTCGCCCATCTCTTGCACGGAGACTTTAAGCAAGACAGTTCCTTTGGCGGTGAATTTTATGGCATTGCTGATCAGATTATTAAGGACTTGAGTTAAACGCCTGGCATCGCCAATTAAATGGTTTGGAATTTCCTCACTGAGGTCAACATGGAGATCAACCTCTCCATTATCCTGCTTGAACGCTAGCAACTGCAAAATATTATAAAATAATTCTTCGGGTTCAAAGTGAGTATTTTCGACTGTTAACGAATGACCAGCTGCTACTTTAGATAAATCCAACACGTCGGTTATTAGACCGAGAAGTTGCTGCGCTGAAAAATGGATTTTATCCAGATAATCTATTTGAATTGGTGAATTATCCATCATCCGTAACAGTTCATTCATCCCAATAATAATATTCAATGGTGTCCGTAATTCATGACTCATATTCGCCATAAATTCACCTCGTAATCGATTACTCTCCTCTGCGGCATAGCGCGCGATCTCACGATTCTCTGCATGGATCAATAATGCTGCTTCTGCAGCAAATGCTTCATTTTCAGAAATATCATTGCGGCCGAAACCACTTGGCTTATTGACAAGACTTATTGCTGCAGCAATTTTTCCTTCGACCTTTATTGGAATAAGCATTAAAGAATCTATCGGCAGAAAATCATTGGGCATGGGTAAATCGTTAGCGGCCTTGAATTGTTCGGCATCAAACAGTACACAGCGTCCAACCTTAACTAAGTGGTCCAATAATTGAGACCCCGAGGTTTTCAACAATTCAATACGGTCATTCATTTTATGTTTTGCGGCATCAGTTACATTTTCACTTGTAGTGCTATCGGACCAGCACATATCGGATGTAGCAATTACTTTTACTTCACCATCTTGATCGTCAAGATAAAATAAACGGCCAAATTGGGAATCAGAAAAATTAACTGCCCGTATGACTAATTCTTGTAGTGCATTTTCAAGATCACCATCGATCAAGTAGCGCTGGCTAATTTCGGCAAGGGCTTTTTGCTGCTGTTCTTTCCTTTGTAATTCTTGGTAAGCATTTCTTAGATTTTCTGTCTTTTCAGCGACAACCTTTTCAAGTTCCCCATGCCAACCTTCGATTTGTGAAACCATGCTATTAAACACGGCGGCAAAAAGTCCAAATTCATCATGATTAACCACTTTAACCCGATTACTTAGATCACCGCAGCTTACCGCATTGGCAACAATGCTCAGCTCTTGCAATGGGCGCGTAATCCGTTTTACGGTTAAATAGATAAGGCCTAGCAATATAAAAAAACTAATTGCACTACAAAAAGCTAGAAATTTAAGATGTGAATACAGTGGCATAATCGCTTCTACATAATCCTGCTTGACGACTATCCCCCAGTAATTTCCCCCGCCAGTTTGAATTATCCTCGTCGTAGTAAGGGCTTTTTCACCATAGTAATTGAAGCCTTGGTAAACATTTTCAACCCCATTAACAATATTTTTTACCGCTGTTCCTGTTAATACCGTTTCTAGCGGGCGACCAGCTTTACCAGTCTTAAGTGGTTGTTTAAGTGGGGTTAAGAGAACGCCCTCATGGTTAACTAGAATAACTTCTCCAGTGTGGTCTAAACTGTGACTATTAAGCAGCAGGGGGAGTAAAAATTTATCCATATTTGCTTTAGCTATTAGAACGAAGTCTACTGCTTCTGAGCTAGGCCTAAACACCGGTTGACTAAAGACTATTTCGCAACCGATATGGTTCTTATTATGCAATATGCCAATAGAAAATTCGTTAGGATTTATGGCTATTCGGCGGATAATATTTTCTGTTTGAGTTGCACTTAAAGGCTGGGCCGTAGAAGAAACTGTATTGCCGCTAACAGCATCGATAAGCCACATTGATTCCAAGGCGAGGCTCGAATTTAGAATTGCATTGAAATGTTTTTGAATGTGATTAAAAGATAAATTGTCATTGTTTTGAGAAAATAAAAACAACATGTCGCTGGCAGCGCTGGCAGC
>JADGED010000237.1:1164-3033 GCA_016744555.1 Desulfuromonadaceae bacterium | reverse complement strand
TTTCAACCGGATGGCCGGTTTTTTCAGCAATGATTTCCAGTAATTGTGGTGCTATAGCAGTTGTAACTTGATTGTTTGCCGGTTCTGCCGCAGGAGCAACACTACTAGTAGGTTGTGTCTGTGGTGCAACTTGAGTGACAGGTGGTGCTATAATTGGTGCCGCAGAAGGAGCAGTTGTAGGCGCTGCTGCAAAGTTGTTCGCTTGTGGTCCCCCTTGCATTAGTTGCCGCTGCTGATCGACTAAATGCATAAAAGACTTAGTCGCTTGCTGCTGACCATCAAGGAACTGTTGATGTAGTTTTGATGTTTGCTCTTGTAGCGTCTGAAGTGCTTGCATGCTTTGCTGGGTAATACGTAAAGCTTCGTGTAAATTGCCACCTGTTGCGACTGCTGGTGTTGGAGCAGTTGTTGGTGTCACAGTTGGCTGTGATGCTGTAGCAACTGGAGCCTCTAGTGTCGTTGGTGAAGCGCCAGCAACATGTTTTTTTGGTAACGTTGGACGCTTCGCCGGTTTTTTATAGTAGTTAGCTCCACAGATTGAAACGGTAAGCCCCTTCTTTTTCTTTTCGACCGGTTGACTTGCTGCATAACCTTCATCCCATAGGGTCAGCTCTACCGCTGTGCCAATTACTGCAAGTTTTGCCAAGGCTCTGGCTAGATCATTACTGCCAGAACGGCGACCATTGGAAGAATCGAGGGCAATTACTTGGTAATCTTGGGTTCCAAGTATTGCCTTAACCATACCGGTTAAACGTGCCCCGGGGCCAACTTCAATAAAGGTTCTGACCCCAGCTTTGTACATATTTTCAATTTCGGCCACAAAATTGACTGGGCTAGCTAATTGCTCGGTCAACAACTCCCTTACCGCTTTACCGGTATTGGGATAAGCACTACCAGTTGTGTTTGAATAAACTTGCTTTTGTGGATCATTGAAATAGATGGAATAAAGTTTTTCGGCGAAAGGTTGTGCTGCTGTAGCAATTAATTTGCTATGAAAAGCTGCCGATACTGTAAGTTGTTTGTTGCTTATCCCTTGCTGGTTGAGTAATTCAATCGCTTTTTTAATCTCACTGGTAGCGCCAGAAAGGACTGCTTGCTCGGGAGTATTGCGATTGGCAAGGACAAGATCGAGTTTAGCTTCCTGTAGAAACTTTTCGACCTTCTCTAATGGCGCAGAAACAGCAACCATCGAACCACGGTCACCATCACCGGCAGCCATTAATTCTCCGCGCAAACGAGAGAGATTATGGAGATCGGCTGGTGCTAGCACTTGCGCAGCACAGAGTGCTACTAACTCACCATAACTGTGACCAGCAACTGCTGTAGCTTCAATCCCAAAATGAGTCATAACTTGCGCAGCAGCAAGACTTACTGCACCAAGCGCTGGTTGGGCTACTTCTGTGGCTTGTAGTGCTGTAATTGTTGCTTGTTTTGTCTCTGGGCTAAATTGTGGTAGCGGATAAACAGTATTAGCCAAGCTGCCGTTAGTTGAATTGGTGTTGGTCGCAAAAACACTATCTGCTTCAATAAATGAAGCCAAAAACTCAGGGAATTGCAGGGCCAAATCTTTCAACATACCGGGATACTGGGCACCCTGACCAGGAAACAGCATAGCAGTGGTACCGGTTATGTTACCGCTAGAATAATAGATTCCATCAGGTGTTTCCCAATTACTTTGACCACTGTTTTTATCGATTAAAGTCAAAGCATTCTGCAGCTGAGCAGCACGTTTTGTTTGCCCATTTTCAACTACCAAAACTAAGCGGCTAGAACTATTTTTGTCGTATTGTTGCCGTAATTTGTCAGCTTCAAGGCGTAATTGTGACCATGCCATTTCAGCATCAAAATTGGCTACATGCTGTTTCAAAT
>JADGED010000237.1:0-1154 GCA_016744555.1 Desulfuromonadaceae bacterium | reverse complement strand
CCGCCAAACCCCAGAGCACTTATTCCTGCCCGACGTGGATGGTCACCCCGTGGAATCCACGGACGAGCTTCAGTATTAACATAAAATGGTGTATCGGTAGAGACAAGGCTTTCAGCCGGTTTATCAACCTTGATCGTCGGTGGCAATACTTTGTGATATAGCGCCAGGCTGGCTTTTATAATGCCTGCAACTCCTGCTGCCGCTTTGGCGTGGCCAATTTGCGACTTAATTGAACCTAGAGCACACCAAGGTTTATCAGCTGTACCAAAAACGTCATGTAGGGCAGCAACTTCGACAGCGTCACCAACTTTAGTGCCGGTACCATGACCCTCAATCAGTTCCACGCTGGAAGGATCAATCTTCCCTTCTTGGTATGCACGTCGTAAAGCTTTGGCCTGCCCTTTAGAGCTCGGTTCATAAATAGCGGAACCACTACCATCACTTGATGCTCCGATCCCTTTGACAACGGCATATATATTATCACCGTCACGTTTAGCGTCATCTAGACGCTTTAACACGACAACCCCTAATCCTTCACTCAACGTGGTGCCATCGGAGTCGGATGAATAAGGTCGTGCATGCCCTGAAGGTGATAGTGCTGGAGTTTTACTGAAACAGGTGTACATGAAGATATCGTTAAAGGTATCAACCCCACCGGTAACAGCCATGTCTGAACGGCCAGAACTAAGCTCCAGTATCGCCAAATTGAGAGCACTTAGCGAGCTACCACAAGCTGCATCAACAGTGCAGTTGGTACCGCCAAAGTTAAAATGTTTACTGATACGGCCAGCAACAACATTACCAAGCAAACCGGGAAAGGAGTTTTCTTGCCATGGAACATAAGAGTCGGAAATACGCTTAATCACATCTTCGGCAAGTTCTTGCTCTACTCCGGCATCAGCTAACGCTTCTTTCCAGCGTGGATAGCCAAGTCTGGCCCCCAGTGGAACAACTAGCTCCAACGTTCCGGTAATACCAAGGATTACGCTAACCCGCTCGTGGTCAAATTCTCTTTCAGCGGAATAGCCAGCATCTTTAAGGGCTTGCTCAACCGCAAGTAATCCGAGTAATTGCGAGGTGTCAATTGCTTCAATTGCATTTGGTAAAATGCCATAATCCATTGGATTAAATTCAACCGGGGATAAAAATCCACC